>CAMBTF010000018.1 GCA_945870545.1 Akkermansia muciniphila | reverse complement strand
GAGAGCTTGCCGTTGATGATGCCGTCCATCTGATCGCAGAGCTCCCGGCGGGCGAGGAAACGGTTCATCTCGCGGGAGCGCTCCAGCTGGCACTTGATCGCGATGCCGCTGGGTAGATGCTTGAGGAACACGCAGTTCGAGGTTTTGTTTACCTTCTGCCCGCCCGCTCCGGAGCCGCGGACGAATTTCTCCAGAAGATCGGCGGGATCGATCCCGAGGGACGCCATGCGCTGCTCCAGCGAGGAGATTTTAGCTGGCGAGGGGAGGTTCATGGCATACGTGAATTTATCCGAAATTATTTGAGAGATTGGTTTTTTTATGAAGTATCAATTCCGTGATGATTCGAAACAAACTTATCTGGATGTTGCCTTTTCTGCTCCTGGGGGGCGTATGCGTGGGGGAAGTTACCGACCAGACAGCCAAATTCAAGGTCGCACCGGGCTTCAAGCTTGAGAAAATCTACGATGTGAAAAAGGAAGAGGGTTCATGGGTAGCTCTCACAGAGGATGGCAAAGGCAGGTTGATCGCTGCCGACCAATACGGGAAGCTTTACCGCGTAACACCCGCACCTCTTGCCGGCGGTGAGACCAAGGTGGAGGCGCTCAATCTCCCCATCGGCGGCGCCCACGGCCTGCTATGGCATGAAGGGGTTCTCTACATCTCCGTGAACGAGAAGGCGCAGGTCCATCCCGTTGAGGTAGGCGTGTGGATGGTAAAGGAAACGGCGGATGGTTGGGAGGCACCGAAGCTCGTCAAGCCGATACAGGCGGGCGGCGAGCATGGGATCCATTCCCTGGTTCTTTCGCCGGACAAGAAATGGATCTACTTCGTGGCCGGCAATCATTCGCAGACACCGGAAGTCGAAGACTCCTTTCCCGCAAAGGTATGGGATGAGGATCAGCTCTTGCCGCGCAATCCGGATGGCAACGGCCACGCCGCCAACATCATGGCTCCGGGAGGATGGATCGCCCGCTTCAAGCCGGATGGTTCGACATGGCAGCTTGTTACGGTGGGCAACCGCAACACTTACGACATCGCTTTCCATGACAGCGGTGAACTATTTTCCTACGACGCGGACATGGAATGGGATTTCGGCATGCCGTGGTATCGCCCGACGCGCCTTAACCATGCCGTTCCGGGCGCGGAAATGGGCTGGCGCAACGGCACCGGCAAATGGCCGGCATATTATGAGGATAGCGTGGGATCTGTCCTCGATATCGGCCCCGGATCCCCGACCGGCCTGCTCGCGGGGCGCGGCTTCAAGGCTCCTGGGAAATACCAGCAGGCGATCTATGTCTTCGACTGGACTTTCGCCACGATCTACGCAGTGACCCTCCAGCCGAACGGTGCGTCGTTCGACGCCACCAAGGAGGAGTTTGTGGCCGGAGCGGGACTTCCGTTGACGGACGGGATCATCACGAAGGACGGCGCCATGTATTTCACCACCGGCGGACGCCGCATTTCCTCGGCGCTATGGCGGGTCACTTATGCCGGAGCGGAGCCGACCGCCCCGGCTCCGGGTAAATTCGCGAAAGTAGCGGAACGCGACAAGCTTGCCGGATACACGGTCGATCCCAAGACCGCGGATGCGGAAGAGATCTGGAAACTTCTCGGATCCGAAGATCGCACGCTGCGCTTCATGGCCAAGGCCGCGATGGAACGCCTGCCGGATGTGCCATGGAACATCAAACTTCAAACCGAAAAAAATCCTTGGCGCGTGATCATGAGTAGTATGGCTCTCGCCCGTCTCGACGCGAAGGCGAAACGCGATCTGGTTCTCGGTGCGCTCGATCGCGTCGAATGGGCGAAACTTTCCACCCATCAGAAGCTCAACTGGCTCCGCGCGGCGGGTCTCGTTTTCATCCGCAGCGGTGAACCCAATGATGCCGAGAAGGCCAAGGTGCTCGCCAAGATCGACGCCTCTTTCCCCTCGGGTGAGCGTTTCCTGAACTACGAACTGGCCCGCATGCTGTGCTATCTGCAGGCGCCCGGCGTCGTCGCCCGGACGCTGGATATCATGGACAAGGAACCGGCCCCCGAACCCGAACCTTGGGCGGAACTGATTTCCCGCAACGGCCAATACGGCGGGGACATCAGCCGCATGATGGAGGATCACCCTCCCACCGCGCAGATCCATTACCTTTACTGCCTTCGTGCCGTCAAAGGGCCATGGCAAGCGGAAGAGCGGCAGCGCGTGTACGCTTGGTTCCGAGAGGTTGAGAAAAGCAAGGGTGGTAAAAGTTTCGGAAAATTCATGATCAGAATCCGCGAGCAGGTTTACGAAAACGGCACCGCCGAGGAGAAAAGGATCTTCGCCGCCGATGCAAAGGCTCCCGCACAGAACCTGATGGCGGATCTCCCGAACATTGCCGGCCCGGGCCGCGCGTGGACGGTGGACGAGGTCGTGAAACTGGCGGAGTCGGGGCTTGAGGGCCGCGACAAGAAAAAGGGCGAAAACATGTATCGCGCCTCCCTCTGCGCCGCCTGCCACCGCTTCGGGGCATTGGGAGGCGCACAAGGACCGGATCTCAGTAATCTCGCCGGGCGCTTCACGGTCCGCGATCTCGCCGAGTCGATCATCGAGCCCAACAAGGTCATCTCCGACCAATACGGCTTCCACGAGTATACCACGAACGACGGCAAGACCGTGGTCGGCAAGATCCTGGAGGAGAAGGACGAGGTGCTCATCCTCGCCAACAACCCCTTCGACTACGATCAGAAAATTGAGATCAAGCGTTTCGACATCAGGACAAGCAAGCTCTCGGAAATATCACCGATGCCAGCCGGGATGATCAACCGCCTGAATCCGGATGAGCTCAAGGATCTGCTTGCCTACCTGTTGGCGAAGTGAGGTCAGTTTCCCCGCAGCAGGTATCGGGACGACCATACGTAGTTCCATCCTGAGATCACCGTCAGCCCTACCGCGAGTCCGAGGCTGATGGGCAGCAGCCATGCGCCCTCGCCCCACGGGGTGGTTAGCGTGTGGAGCGGGGAAAACGAGCCGACGGATTCCATGGTGTCGAGCGTCAGCCGTATCATGCCGGCGATGAGGTATGAGAGCTGGAAAGCGGTCTTCCATTTCCCCAGCCTGTCGGCGGCGAGCACCTGTCCGGCTTCGATGGCGATCTGGCGCAGGCCGGTTACGAGAAATTCGCGCCCGATGATCAGCGCCGTTACCCAAACCGGACACAGCCCTTCCGCCGTCAGGAACACGAAAGCGGAGCAGACCAGGATCTTGTCGGCGAGCGGATCGAGAAGTTTGCCGAGCGGGGTGATGAGGTTCATTTTTCTCGCGAGCCAGCCGTCCACGAAATCGCTGATCGCGGCGATGATGAAAAGGATGAGGGCGGTGAAATGACCCCAGGTGCTCTCGAATGTTACGAATAGGATAAAACCAGCGGTCAGGAAAAGGCGAGAGACCGTGATCGCGTTGGGTATGTTCATCGGGTGAGTCTGGGAAATAGACGGGGAAATGGCAACAATGGGTTGCATGGCTTGGCCGTATTCCGTAGACACCCGCAGGGTGAAACCCCTATTATCAATATGAGCAACAGTGACTTTGGACTTATCGGACTGGCCGTCATGGGTCAGAATCTTGTTTTGAACGTGGAATCCCGTGGTTTCCAGGTCTCGGTTTACAACCGCACCACCAGCGCGATGGAGGAATTCGTCGCACAGCACCCGGATAAAAAAATCGTGGGTGAGGCGACACTGGAAGGCTTCGTGAACTCGCTGGCCTCCCCGCGCAAGATCATGATCATGGTCAAGGCCGGCGGCCCCGTGGACGCGGTCATCGAGTCCCTTCTGCCGCTCCTCGACAAGGGCGACATCATCATCGACGGTGGCAACTCGCTCTATACCGATACCGAGCGCCGCGACAAATGGCTCGGCGATCTCGGGTTCCGCTTTATCGGCGCGGGCGTTTCCGGCGGCGAGGAAGGCGCGCGCAAAGGCCCGTCCATCATGCCCGGCGGCCCCACCTCCACTTGGGATGTGATGAAACCCATTTTCGAAAGCATCTCCGCCAAGGTGGACGGCGAACCCTGCGTGACACATATCGGCACCGGCGGCGCGGGTCATTACGTGAAGATGA
This sequence comes from Akkermansia muciniphila, assembly GCA_945870545.1. Lineage (GTDB taxonomy): Bacteria > Verrucomicrobiota > Verrucomicrobiia > Verrucomicrobiales > Akkermansiaceae > Luteolibacter > Luteolibacter muciniphilus_A. The sequence continues at coordinate 8,776 of CAMBTF010000018.1, read as the reverse complement.
TCCACAACGGCATCGAATACGGCGATATGCAGCTCATCTGCGAGGCCTACAATATCTTCAAGGCGGCGGGCTTCACCCCGGCGGAGCTTGCCACCGTTTTCACCGACTGGAACAACGGCGACCTCGAAAGCTATCTCATCCAGATCACCGCGAAAATCTTCGAGCAGAACGATCCGGAAACCGGCAAGGCGCTCGTCGATGTCATCCTGGACACTGCCGGCCAGAAGGGCACGGGGAAATGGACGCTCATCAACGCCGTGGAGAACGCGGTCGTCATCTCCACGATCAACGCCGCCGTTGAGGCGCGCATCCTTTCCTCGATGAAGGAAAAGCGCGTCGCCGCCAGTTCGATTCTCCATGGCCCGAAGGCCGAGATCGGCGGCGATAAGGCCGAGCTTGTGAAGAAAGTCCACGACGCGCTCTTCGCCTCCAAGATCATTTCCTACGCGCAAGGCCTCGATCTCATTGCCGCGATGGGTGAGGAAAAGGGCTGGGGCCTGGATCTCGCGAAGATCGCCGCCATCTGGCGCGGGGGCTGCATCATCCGCGCCCGTTTCCTCAACGACATCACAGACGCCTACCGTAAGGATCCGAAGCTGAGCAACCTCATGCTCGCCCCGTTCTTCACGGATCTGCTCAACGGTTTCCAACAGAACTGGCGTGAGGTGATTGCAACGGCCACGCTGGCTGGCATACCGGTTCCTTCTTTCAGTGCCTCGCTCGGCTATTACGACAGCTACCGCAGTGCGGTTCTTCCCGCGAACCTTCTCCAGGCACAGCGCGACTTCTTTGGCGCCCACACCTACGAGCGCACCGACAAGCCCCGCGGCGAGTTCTTCCACACCACTTGGCCCGACGTCATTGGCTGACCGGAATGCCGCAAATGATTCCTAGAAAGCGGCCGGGAAAAATCCCGGTCGTTTTTTTTCAGATCGCGACGTCCGCCTCCACTTCATCAAGGATACCGCTTTCGACAAGAAAGCGGTCCGCGGCGGCTATGGTCATCTCGAAATGCGCGTGGCTTACGTTGAAGTTGAAGAAACTGTGTTCCGCCCCGTTGAAGTCGACCAGTTGGCAGCGGTTTCCCCTCCATTTCATCCTGCGACAAAAGCTGGCCGCCTCGTCGAAAGGGGTGACGCGGTCGGCCTTGCCGTGCATCACGAGCATAGGAGGTAGCTTTCGGCGGATCAGGTTGCTCGGGCTCAGCGCCTTGGCCTCCTTGGTGCTTGGAAATCGGTCGGAGAGCTGGCCTTTCGGAGTGGTGTTGAGAAGGGCACTGAACAACAAAACCACCTTCGGTCTGACCGGCGTGGGGAATTGCTTGTCTTTCTGCATCGCCAGCAGCAGCGCCAAAAACGCGCCGCCCGCCGCACCCGCGACGGCGATTTTTTCCGAATCGAGCCCGAGTAAGCCGGCGTTTTCATGAAGCCACAGCAGCGCGGCGCGCGCATCCCCGATGGCTGCCAGCGGCCCTGTCTGGTGCTTTGAGGCGACACGGTATTCGAAAGCGACGGAAACCGCTCCGCGCGCGGCGAAGTGATGACAATGCGGCACGAATTGGGTGACCATCGGCACATCCCAAAAGCCTCCGTGGAAAAACGCAACCGCCGGGCGCCCCGCCACGGTCGAGCCTTCGGGAGCGAAAACATGCGCCAATAGCTCAACCCCATCCTTCTCCGAAAAAACGTAAGTCGAGGCGGCTTTTAAAATTTCCTTATCGCGCGATTCACCGATGGGCGCGAGCTTCTGCAAAATATGGCTCATAACGGGGTAAGCGACCCGGGGCTCGAAGCCTCCGCACTCGCGTGGATTTGTTTGTTGTGATTCCTGGCCGCTTGTCCAATCGTTTCGTCCATGACCCGATACATTTTGGCGTTATCCCTCGCTTTGACCGCCTTCTGCCCCGCGCAGGAGGATCTGAGAACGAATTTGGAAAAAACCTATGGCATCTGGAGGGCTGCGCTTATCAACAAGGACGCTGCGACATGGCAACGTGTCACCGCGGAGCATCGCCGCGTGGAAGTCAGGAACCGGATCCTTTCCGAAAAACGCGCTTTCCCCGCAACCCTGTTCGAGCTGCCCGCGCCGCCCCCGGCTCTCGGCGGCCTGAAATTCCTAGAGGCGAATCAAAACGGGGCGACCGCCAAGTCGGCCTATTTCGGCAAGGTCGATTTTGGCGTGGGTGGCGTCCCCACGGATAACCTGCTCGTACTTTCGTTCGTTCGCGGCGCGGGCGGCTGGCAGTACGACAAGGCGGATTTCGTGAACCTTACGGCCTTGCCCGAAGTCCGCACCGAACTCGCCGCGGGAAAGCTTGCCTATCTCCGCGGTGTGCCCGAAGCGCGGCCATCGAGTGTGGTGCCGCCGACACCCATCGCCGCCAACCCGGCGACGACCATCGCCAAGGTGTATGTCTTCAGCCCCGGCCGGGAGGTGCAGGTGCAGATAAACAAGATCAGCCGACACCGCTTCGCGAATGCCAAGGAGGCTCAGATTGTGATCGGTGGCGCGCGTAACGGCCTCAATGAGGTCCAGTATTCGATCCGCAAGCTCGAGGGTGGAACGGGGGAGGAGGCGCTCACCATCCGCGTTTATCTCATGTCCGAGATCGAGGGGTTGAAACCCTTCAAGGCGTTCGAATACCTCGTTCCGGAAAAGGCAACTTTTCAACCTTTCGGAACGGGAACGTTCAACCTGGATGCCGCCATGGCCGCCAAACTCTCGGGGAAGTGAGCACTGAGAGGAAACCCTATCTCGAAGCCTGGCTGCGACGCACGGGACGCGAGCTTTCAGCCAGCGGGCGGCTTTCCGAGGTGGCGCTGATCCTATCCAGGAAAAAGGGTGACGATACGGGGGGATGGGCCGAGAGGTTGAGACGCATCCTCGGACGGGAGGAAGATCCAGGCTTCGAGCTTCTCACCGAAATCGACGCGATACTCGCCCGGCCAGCGAGGCGCGACGTTACGGCTGTGCCCGGACATGACCTGTTTGGCTAGGGGAAACGAACCTATTAGCTAGCGAGACATATTAGATAATCACACCATGTGTGTATTTTTGGTTGCTCGCTCGTCCGTCTGTTGGCATGCTCAAAAAATGACCTCGGATCTGACCGATTTCTCGCTATCCCAGCAAATTCGTTCATGCACCGCCTGTCATCTCATCAAGTTCTAAGGCGATACAAGATCACATCCCTGTTCATCGTGCTCATGTTCCTTTCGCTGCCGCTTGCCGTCGGCTGTTTTCTATATGGATGGTATGCGAACGATGCCGTATGGATGCGAAACGCAGGTATCTTCCTAGCAGCTGGCCTCGTTCTCAAGGTTCTTGCATTCATGATAGGTGAGCGTCTGAAATGCCCGCTTTGCATGGCTACACCTTTGAGGAGCCTCGGCTGCGCGAAGCATAGATCCGCGCAAGCGCTTTACGGCAGTCACAAGTTGGCCGTGGCAACTTCGGTTCTGTTCGAGGGGAATTTCCGCTGCCCGTATTGCGGGGAAACGACGGGGATGCATGTCCGGGAGCGCAGCAGTCGCAGCGATTTACGGTAAAATCACGCTGCAGTGGGATTGGCGGTTGCATATGGGGCATTGAAAGGCAAATTCAACTGCCAACAATGACAACGGAAGAACTACAGGAAAAAATCGCCGAGAGCAGCGCATGGATCGGTGAAGTTAAGAACGAAATGGCGAAAGTCCTCGTCGGTCAGGAAGATCTCGTGGACAGGCTGCTGGTGGGCTTGCTCTGTAACGGACATATCCTGCTGGAAGGTGTTCCCGGCCTTGCCAAGACGCTGGCGGTGAAGGCGCTCTCCGGTTCGCTTTCCACTACCTTCGCCCGGTTCCAGTTCACGCCCGACCTTTTACCGGCCGATCTGGTGGGAACGATGATCTACCACCCGCACGACGCCAGGTTCGAGCCGAAGCTCGGCCCGATTTTCAATAACCTGATCCTCGCCGACGAGATCAACCGCGCCCCGGCGAAAGTGCAGTCCGCTCTCCTAGAGGCGATGCAGGAGCGGCAGGTCACCCTGGGCGACCGCTCCTATCCTCTGCCGAAGCCTTTCCTTGTGCTCGCCACCCAGAACCCCATCGACCAGGAAGGTACCTACCAGCTTCCCGAGGCGCAGCTTGACCGTTTCCTGCTGAAAGTGAACGTCGGCTATCCCACCAAATCCGAGGAGCTGGAAATCCTCAACCGGATGGCGACCTCGGCTCCCGTTTATGAAACCAAGAGTAGAGCGACGCCGGAGCAGGTCGGTGCGTCCCGCGATTTGGTGAACTCCATTTACATCGACGAGGCAATCCGCAAATACATCGTGGAACTGGTTTATTGCACCCGTTTCCCGGTAAAGGTGGACGCACCTCTCAAGAACTGGGTGCGGGCCGGAGCATCGCCGCGCGGAACCATCAACCTTGCCCTGGCCGCGCGTGCCCGCGCGTTCATGCAGGGACGCGCGTTCGTGACCCCGCAGGATGTTAAAGATATGGCACTGGATGTTCTGCGTCACCGCATCCTCCTCACCTACGAAGCCGAGGCCGAGGGCGTTACCACCGATACCATCATCCAGCGCATCCTGGCGAAAGTCGTCGTGCCCTAAAATTCAATTTTCAAGGAAGAATCGGAATTCGAATGGATGTGATGATTTCGGTCTTAGAGCTTAGAATTTAGGATTTTCTTTCAGCATGACCGAGGACGAACAGATCGAGGAAATGATGGCGCGGGTTCGCAAGCTCGAGCTCAAGGCGCGGCGTCTTGTGCGAGAGTCGTTTTCCGGCGAATACCTTTCCTCCTTCCGCGGGCAAGGACTCGATTTCGATGACTTCCGCGAATACCAGCATGGCGATGAGGTGCGGTTCATCGATTGGAACGTGACCGCCCGGATGAACGAGCCGTTCGTGAGGAAATTCCGTGAGGAACGGGAGCTTTCCGTGATCATGGCGGTGGATGTTTCCGGCTCGGCAGATTTCGGCAGCCAGCACCTGAGCAAACGCGAGTTGTCTGCGGAGATCGCGGCTGTGCTTGGCTTCAGTGCGCTGCAAAACGGCGATAAGGTGGGCCTTCTTATCTTTGCGGGTGAGCCGGTGATGTTTATCCCTCCCGCGAAAGGTAGCCGTCACCTTCTGCGCATGATCCGGGAAATCCTGATGGCGAAGCCCGCCAATCAGGGCACTTCCATCGAGGAAGCCTGTAATTTTCTCGTAAAATCGCTCAAGCGGAAGGCGCTCATTTTCATGGTCTCCGATTTCCATGCGGAGGTTCTCGACAAGCCGCTCGGCAAGCTGGCGCGTAAGCACGAACTCGTCGCACTCCAGGTCAACGATCCGCTCGAGACCAATCTGCCGAAAGCCGGACGCGTGGTGATGGTCGATCCGGAAACGGGTTTCGAGACGCTCGTGAATACCAGCAACCCGAACCTCAGGATGGGCTACAGGAAACTAACGACCCGGCAGGCTGAGGGCGTGGCGGCGGTTTTCAAGAAACACGGGATCGATACGGCGACGCTAACAACGGACAAGGATACGCTGCCGGCGTTGCACGAATTACTCAAGCGCAGGGGCAGGCGCAGGAGATAACAAACGATGGAAAAGAAAGGGAAAAGCCTCGAACTCGCGGAGTCGCGCGACGCCATCGATCTGGTTCCAACATGGGATCCGCAGCTCTGGTGGGTTTTGGCGGCGGTCGCCGTGATCGCGGCCCTCGTCCTTCTCGTGGCGATTCTGCTGAGGAGGAAACCTGTGGTCGATGCCTCGAAGGAAAAGCGCGAGGCCTATCTGGAGGCGAAGGCCGCTTTGTCCGGAGACGAAGTCACCGAACCGCGTGAATCTGCGATCCGCGTTTCCATGATCCTGCGGCGCTACCTTGCGAGGAGCATGAACGAACCGGCGCTTTTCGAGACACACGAAGAATTCATCGCCCGCCATGACGGCTTGAAAGACCTGCCGGATGCCCTGAAATCCGAGGTAGGTGTTTTTTTCTCGAAACTGGCGGCGGACAAATACGCGCCGGATGACCACGTAAGCATGGAAGCGAACACGACCTATGCCGAGGGGGCTGCCTTACTCGAAAGGATCCACAGCGCATGATTGAGGATTTCATCACCCACTTCCGCTTCGCGCAGCCGGGCTGGCTCCTGCTGTTTATTCCCAGTCTGCTGCTGCTGCTTTTGCGGCGCGGCAGGGGCGCATCCGGGGCGGTGGTGTTCCCGAATCTCGGGGTGCTGCTCACTCTCGGGAAAAGGGTCAACCGTCTCGCATGGAATCTCGGCGTGCCGCTAATATTCACATCGCTCGTTTTCGCGATTCTCGGAATGGCACGGCCGGTCTGGCGAAACGAATACCAGAGCCGTTCCGCAAGCGGCATCGACATCGTGCTCGCCTTCGATGTTTCGCTTTCCATGGACATCGATGATTTCCGCATGGACGGCAGGCCGATGAAACGCATCGACGCCGCCAAGCGGGTGGTGGACTCGTTCATCTCGCGCAGGCCAGACGATAGGATCGGGCTTGTGGCCTTTGCGGGCAGGCCGGTTTCCGTGAGCCCCATCACCCTAGATCATGACTGGCTGCGCCTCGGCCTGGACGGATTGCGGTTGAACCGCCAAGGTGTGGGGACGGTCGTGGAACAAGGCACGGCGATAGGTTCCGCGCTCTCTGCGGCGGCCACGCGGCTCGATAACCGCGACGCCAAGAGCAAGATCATCGTGCTCATCACCGACGGCGCCAGCAACTCCGGCAAGATCTCCCCCCTCGAAGCCGCGCTGGAAATCAAGACGCTCGGCATCAAGACCTACACCGTGGCGATCGGGACGAAGGAGGGCAGGGTTTCTCCCGGCATCCAGTCCTATCCGAGGCAGGAATTCGATCTCCCGACCCTGCGCAAAATCGCCAGCGAGACGCGGGGCGAGCATTTCTGGGCGCAGAGCCTTGAGGATCTCGAGAACAATTTCCGAACCATCGACATGCTGGAGAAAACCGAATCCCGCAGCCTGACGGTGATCGATGATCGCGAGCTTTACGCCTGGTTTGTCGGGGTTTCCCTGCTGGCAGGGCTCGGCTTTGCGGTGTATATCTCTTTGGGCAGGACAAGCGGCTGACATGAATCTCGAATATCCAGCATGGCTTTTGGTGTGGATCGCGGTGCCGATCCTCGCCGTCTGCGCGGTGTTCGCGGGGCGTTTCGGGAAGCGGCCGTGGGAGGCTTTTGCGGCGGAAAGGCTGCGTGGGAAACTCATCAAAAAAGATCACCCGCTACCCCGCTGGATGGCGCTGGGTATGATCCTCGCTGCGATCTCGGCAATGGTTTTCGCGATGGCGCGCCCGCAAGGTGACGCGGGAACCAAAACGGAAAAAACGACCGGGCGCAATATCATGATCGCCCTCGACCTTTCCCGCAGCATGCGGGTGCAGGACGTGAAACCGGATCGCCTCGCGCAGGCCAAGATCGTGATCTACGAACTGCTCGAATCGATGCAGAACGACCGCGTCGGCCTGATTGCTTTTGCGGGAACCCCTTTTCTGAGCGCACCGCTAACCATCGATCATTCCGCCGTCCGGGAAACGGTGGAACAGATCGATGAGCAGTGGATGCCGACGGGTGGATCGGACATCGCTGCGGCGGTGCGGCTCGCCACGCAGGTGCTCAAGGAGACGGGACAGAAAAACAATGCGCTCGTCCTCATCAGCGATGGGGAAGAGAACGAGGGTGAGCTTGATGCGATCATCGCCGATGCGGAGAGGTCGGGTGTTACGATCATCGCCATAGGCGTGGGCACGGAGGACGGCGGGTTTGTTCCCCACCCGGATTTCGTCGGAGGTTTGGTGGATTCGGCCGGCAACCGCATCCTCAGCCGCTTGCAACCCGATGTGCTGCGCAAACTCGCGAACGAGACCGGCGGGCGCTACGTGATCGCCGGGCGCGGTGCGGATATCCCGGGGATGGTGCGCGTGGCCACCCAGGGGCTCGATGCCTTCGAAATGGAAGGCGGAAAGAGGCGGATCGTGATCGAATTTTTCCAATGGGCCTTGTTTCCTGCGATCCTCTTTCTCGCCGCAGCCATTGTGGCAGGCACGCGCTGGCGCGGTCTGGCGAGTGCAAGCGCGGCGCTCATGATTTTCTCCACGCACGCCGATGCGGATCTCGCCAAGGACGCGGGCCGCGCGTTTTCCGAGGAACGCTTTGATGAGGCGCGCGATGCCTATCGTAAGCTGGCGGATGAGAAAGTCAGCGGGGAGAAAGCCTCGCGGTTCCGGCTGGGTGAAGGCCTCTCCGCCTACGAGGCGCAGGATTACCGGGGTGCCCGCTCCGCCTACAGCGCGGCGCTGCTTGCGGAGGATGCGCAGGTTGCGGGCAAGGGACACGAGGGCATGGGCAACACGCTTTTCCAACTCGGCTGGATGGGGCTTTCCGGCAGCCGCTATCCCGTGGGCGAGGAAGTCCCTGACATGGGGAAATTCGACGAGCTTGTGCGCGAACAACTCAAGCGCATGGAGGAATCGGAGTTGCCCGAATCCGGCGAAACGAACGAGTTCATCCGCATCGATTCCATCATCGTGAACTGGGCGGATGCCATCCGGCATTACCGCTCGGCGATGGTGAAAAATCCGGGTTCCGAAACCGCGCGCCGCAACGAGGAGCTGGCGATGGGATACCTCGTCCGTCTGAAGGAACTGTTAGAAGAGGAGCAGGAACAGACCGAAGGGGAGATCACGCAGATGGAGCAGGCGCAGCCGCAACCCGGCGATGGCCCGGGGCAGGAAGGCGAGCCCGGCGAGGGTGA
>CAMBTF010000017.1 GCA_945870545.1 Akkermansia muciniphila | reverse complement strand
TCATTCTTCACGCGCAACGATCTATCGGCGGATATGCGAGAGGCGACCTTTCTTGTTGTCGCCGAGGATGAGGGGTTTGGCAACCGCCGGCCGGACCGGACTGCCTGCCGTGGCCCTCCTGACCGCCGTCTTGTCCGCCGTAGCCTTGGCGTAGGAGGAAGCCTGGGCAAAGGAGGTGACAAACACTGGAAGGGCGGTGGAAAGGATGCTCCATCATTGCAAGGTGAAATCCGGCAACCGGATGATTTCGCCGCCGCGCAGCGCCGACTCGTGGGCGAGGATGCCCGTACAGGTGATGTTGGCCGATTGCACGGCGTTCGGATAGCCCTCGCCGCGGCCGTGCAACAACTCGATGAACTGGTGGACCAGGTGCGGATGTGAGCCGCCGTGACCCGCACCCTGGGTGAAGGAAAGGTGCTCGCCGCCCGCCTCGCCGCCGTAAACGCCCCCCGTGGTGAACGGTGCGATCTCCGGCGGCAGTAGGTGCGCAAAATCCGGGCACACGACCCGCTCGGGAATCTCCGGCTCCGGACGCTTCGCCGTGTGAACCACCAGCGGCTCGTGCTCAACCAAGGGCCATTCGACCGCCTTCTTCGAACCGTAAACCTCGAACGATTCGCGGTATTGCCGCGCCACATCGAACAGCGAGCGATAGACCTGCGCCGACAGGTCGCTGTCCTTGAACTTGATGTGGCAGGTCTCCACCGCAAAGCGCGAACCATAACACGAATGCATCTCCTCGCGGATCGTTCCCGAGCCGAAACATGAAACATACTCGGCCTGGTGGCGGCCGAGCCCCAACACCGGGCCTACGCAGTGGGTGGCGTAATGCATTGGCGGCAGACCCGGCCAATAACCCGGCCAGCCGTCCATGTCTTGCTGGTGCGAGGCCTTGAGGAATTGCAGCTGCCCGAGTTCGCCGCTGTCATACAGGCTCTTCATGAAAAGGAACTCGCGCGCATAAACCACCGTTTCCATCATCATGTATTTCAAGCCGGTCTCGCGTGTCAGTTCGACGATTTTCCGGCAGTCCTCGACCGAGGTGGCCATCGGCACGGTGCAGGCCACGTGCTTGCCGGCGCGCAATGCGGCGATCGACTGCGCCGCGTGGTCCGGAATCGGCGTGTTGATGTGCACCGCGTCGATATCGGGATCCGCCAGCAGGTCCTCATAGCGGGTGTAGCGCTTGGCGATGCCGAACTTGTCGCCCACTGCATGGAGCGCCGCTTCCGAACGCTGGCAGATCGCCGCCATTTCCGTGCCGGGATGGCGTTGGTAAATTGGAATGAACTCGGCCCCGAAACCGAGGCCTACGATGGCAATACGAGCTGGTTTTTCCTGCATGGCTATAATCCGGCCGGAGGATGGGTGCGATTCCTCCGGAATGAACGAATCATGAACGATCCGGCGGATCCGGCTTGTATCCTCAAGCACGAATCCGTGTATGTTAGCGACATGAACAACAACCCAAAGCCGACCATCTGGGGAGCGGGACTGATGCCCGGTGCGGAACGCGGGATCTTCGACCACATCCCGCACCTGCTCTACTTCGTCAAGGACGTCTCGCTGCGCCTGCGCGCCGCCAACCGTGCTTTTGCCGAACACTGCGGAATGCGCGGCGAGGAAGATGTCGTCGGCCGCACCGACCACGACCTTTTCCCGGTTGAAATGGCGGAGAAATACCGCCAGGACGACCTCGCCGTCCTGCGCGATGGTGAGCCGATGTGCGGGATCGTCGAGTTGTTTCCCGACCGCACCGGCCGGCCGGAGTGGTTCATCACCGACAAGATTCCGTTGTTTGACCACGCCGGGCAGGTGGCCGGGCTGTGCGGGGTGGTCCGCGGCTACGAGCGCGCCCGGCTCGAACTCCAGCCCTACCTCGACCTCCGCGGGGTGACCGAGTATCTCAAGACCCACTTCACCGAGGCAATATCAATCAAGGATCTGGCCGGCTCTGTGAATCTTTCGCCACGCCACCTCGAGCGCAAGTTCCGTAAGCTCTTCCAGATTTCCCCGCGCGGCTACGTCACCAAGTTGCGCGTTCTCAAGGGCTGCGAGTTGCTCGCCGGTTCGGCGCTCACCGTTTCCGAAATCGCCCAAGCCACAGGATTCTACGACCACAGCGCGTTTTCGCGCCAGTTTCAGCGCCAGATCGGCATGAGCCCCACGGCCTACCGCCGGCAACACCGGTGAACACTCGCCAAGCACAAGAACCGCGCCTCATTGCCTAGGAAAGCATCTGCGAAGTTAGAGCCTCGGCTTCAACCGCAGCAGCGGCGGGGTGTTGCTGCCGTTTTCCTTGGTGGCGAAGGCATGCACCAGCCCACCATTCGCGGTTTCATCGGTCTCGCGGCGGACGATCAGGGTGGCGAGGCTATTGGTGTCGGCGTTGAGAAAATCCACCAGCGCCTTGCCGGTCAGCGTGCAGGTGCCGCGACTCACGCCTTGGGCGATTTTAAAATGACCCAGTAGGACCGTCTCGCCGCGGTCGGGAGACTCCAGATCGCTGATCGTGGATTCGTCCCAGGCGTCGAAGTTTTCATCGATCAGCCCATAAACCGCGAAGGTGCTGTCGGGCACCAGCGTAGCGAAACCGAGGTCGCTCGGCTCGATGGAGAGGCTCAGCTCGGCGTTTTCGAAGCTGCGGTGCTGGAAGCGCTCGAGGTCGAAGCAGAGGAAGCCCGTGCGATTCAAGTGCGTCTGAAAGGTGGTGTGTTTCACGCGGAAATAGGGCTCCTTGCCGTAATTCTTGCCCGTTCCGGATGACTCGGTGAAGGCGTCCTTGCCACGACCGTAGCCGGTAGAGAAAAGCTGCCAGCCTTCGCCATCGCTGACGATGCGGTCGGGCCGCCAGCGGTTTGGCTCGGCAGGCGGTGCCTGCGGGTTGAGCTTTTTCTTGAGCAGACCGCGGTCGATTTTATCCCCGGCACCCAGCTTGTGAAGGGCGGCTTCGTTGTGATCCTCGACTTCCACCCTGCCTGAAAGAACCTGCACCATGTATTCGCCGTCCGCGCTGGTGCTGACACCGAAGCGGGTGCCGTAATCGACAATCCTTGCGTTCGGCGTGTCCACGCTGAACCCGATCGCCGAGGGCGGCACGTCGGAAACGAGCGTGCCGCGGAGCAGGCGGCAATTCATCGCACTGACGAGTTCAAGCGCCGCCGGGGCTTCGAGCACCACCTCCGCGCCGCTGTCGAATCGCAGGGTCGCAAGGCCTTCGACGAGTTCGTAGGTCCCGGCCGCGACGCGCGAGCCCTCCGCGGTCGGCAGCGTGCTCGCCGCCCATTTACAGCCGGTCGCCTTGACCAGCGTGGCGATCGGCGGCGGTGCCCCGGTCGGTATTTTGCGGAGCAGTAGGATCCCGGATAAAATGCAGGCCGCAGCGGCCAAGCTCCACGCCAGCCAGCGCCGACGGTAAATCCGCAGCGGCGCTGCGGCCTGTAATTCGCGCACTAGGCGGCCATCGTGGCGCAGCTCGGCATCGATCACCAGCGACTCGGCGAGGCTGTCCAACAGGCCCGGGTGGGCGGTGGCCAGCTGGTTCAGTTCGTCGCGCTGCGCCTCGGAGAGCCCGGCGTCCCGAGCCATCTCGCACAGCATGTGGAAACGGAAGCGAAGTTTCGGCGAAATTTTCATAAGGCGTTCTGTTGGAGATGATCGACTCGCGAGCGGACGCAGTCGACGAGGGTTAGCCGCAACCGGCTCAGCGCGCGGTAAACCGCGCCCGCAGTGCTGGAGAGTTTCCCAGCGATCTCGGCCACCTCGAGTTCCTCCTCGTAGCGCAGAGCGATCAGCCGCCGGTGATCGGCGCTGAGCCGGTGCAGGCAGGACTCCAACGCCTCCTGGCGGAGTTGATCCTCGTCAGTAAGATCGGCGACGCGGTCGGCGACTTTTTCCAACATCTCGTCGCTGAGCGGCAGTGGGTCGCGCTTGGATTTTCGGCGGTAGCCGAGGATCTGGTGAAAGGCGATCTTGCGCGCCCAGGCGATGAAGTTCGTGCCGGGCTTGAAGTTGTGGAAACATTTCCAGAGAATGAGCTTCGTTTGTTGCAAGATGTCCTCCGCATCCGCCTGCCGCTGGACCAGTCCGTAGACGTAAAGCGTTAGCGCCCGGTCGTGGCGGGCTAGCAGGGTGACAAACTCGGTGCTGGGGTCAGGGCTCATGAACTCACAGGAAGAAGGCCACCCAGCAGGGATTTCGGACAGGAATCTTTTCTTGTCCAAAATCTCCTGCCGCGCGACTTGTTTAACCAGATGATCGGAAAAAACCCTCAGCTCCAAGCACTCGTCTTCCTGCTTGCCCTGCCCTGCGCCGCAGCGGAGCACCCGCCCGAGGCGATCAAGTTTTTCGAAACGAAGATCCGCCCGGTTCTCGCCGAGAACTGTTACCAATGCCATGGCGAGAAGAAGCAGAAGGGTAGCCTGCGCCTCGATAATCTCGGCTACATCCTCGAAGGCGGCGAACTCGGCCCCTCGCTGGTGCCCGGAAATCCCGCGGAATCCCACCTGTTCAAAGCCGTCGTCTACACCGATCCGGATTTCGAAATGCCGCCCGACGGCAAGCTGCCGGACGACCAAATCGCCGACATCAAGCGCTGGATCGAGATGGGCGCGCCGTGGCCCGAAGCGGAGGTCATCACACCGCGGAAACCCGGCGAGTTCACCGCCGAGGAACGCGGCTGGTGGTCGTTCCAGCCCTTGAAAAAAGTCACCCCGCCGGACGTGGCCGCCCACAGTGATGTGGACCGCTTCATGGTCGAAAAATTGCAAAAGGCCGGCCTCCAGCAGGCTCCCGAAGCCGACGGCCGCGAGCTGATGCGCCGCCTCCACTACAATCTCCACGGCCTGCCACCCACCGAGGAACAGATCATTTCTTTCCTCGAAGACAAGCGACCAGACGCCTACGAGCGGCGTGTCGATGAGCTGCTAGCCTCGCCGCGCTACGGCGTCCGCTGGGGTCAGCACTGGCTCGATCTCGTGCGCTACGCCGAGTCCGATGGCTACCGTGCCGATGACTACCGCCCGAACGCCTGGCCGTATCGTGACTATGTGATCCGTTCATTCAACGAGGACAAGCCCTACGACCAGTTCGTCCGCGAACAGATCGCCGGTGACGAAATCGCTCCCGACGATCCGAATATCCTCATTGGCACCGCCTTCCTGCGTCATGGGATTTACGAATGGAACCAAGCCGATGCCGAGACGCAGCGGGACATCATTGTCAAGGAATTCGCCGGCCTCACCGGCGAGGTTTTCCTCGGCCTCAGCATCGGCTGCGCCGAGTGCCATGACCACAAGTTCGACCCGATCCTCCAGCGCGATTACTACCGCATGAAGTCGTTCTTCGAGCCGATTCAGTGGCGCGACGATCTGCCGCTGGCGACGAAGGAGCAAATCCAAGCCCACGCCGAAACTCAGGCCGCTTGGGAAAACGAGTCTGCCGCCGCCCGCGCTGCGTGGGATTTGGAGAAACGACCCGCGGTGGAATCTGGTACCGCCAATGCGCTCGCTTTTTTCCCGCCCGCCGTGCAGGCCATGAAGGCCAAGCCCGTGAGTGAACTGACGCCCTACGAGAAGCAGGTCGTCTTCCTGGTGGACCGCCGCATCGGCGTCGAGGTCGGCCGCTTGGTGGATGGCATCAAGCCGAAATCCGCTGCCTGGGCGGCTTACAAGCCTTTCGTAGATAGGAAGCCCAAAGCGTTGCCATCCGCGTTCGTAGCGACCGATGTCGGCCCGCTTGCTCCGCCGACAAAGATGAAGAACCGTAAGGGCGAAACGATCGTCGAGCCTGGATTCCTCACCATCCTTGCGCCGGACGAACTGAAAATCGCACCGCTCACCGAGCACAATTCCACCGGTCGCCGCACCGCCCTTGCGAATTGGATCACCGATCCCAAGAACCCGCTTGCAACCCGCGTGATCGTCAACCGCGTCTGGCAATACCACTTCGGCCGCGGCCTCTCGGGAAATGCCAGCGACTTCGGGAAACTCGGCGAACCCCCGTCGCATCCGGAGCTGTTGGACTGGCTCACCGCCGGGTTCATCGAGCACCAATGGAGCTTCAAATGGCTGCACCGCCAGATTCTGAACACCACGACTTATCGGCAATCTTCGCTCGTCGCCGCCACCCCGCGAGCCAACGAGATCGACCCGCAGAACCACCTGCTCTGGCGCGCCAACCCGCAGCGGCTCGACGCCGAGCAATTGCGTGATACCCTGCTCGCTCTCTCCGGCGAGCTCAAGCCGATGACCGGCGGCCCTTCCGACGATGGCGGCAAGCCGGTCCCGTCCGCCTTCGTCAAAAAGCAGCGCAACTCACAGGACGAATTTCTTTCCCGCTTCGATGCCCCGGCCGGCTTCCAGAGCGTCGCGAAGCGCAATGCCACCAACACCGCACTGCAAAGCCTGCTGATGGTCAACGGCGAGTGGCCGAAGCAACGCGCCCGCGCTATGGCTTTGCAACTCCTCACCACCCGCGCCTCGGCAAGCGACGACGAGCTCGCCGCCACCGCCATCGCCAAGGTCTTAGGCCGCCCCGCCCGCGACGAGGAACGCTCCGTCGCGGCGTCATTCCTCAAGGATAACGAGAAGATCATCGCGGAAGCGCTAGCTGCCCAGTCGGCGCCCCCCCTCGTGGACGGCGCGAATATGTTCCCCGGTCTACCCACCGCCGGCGGGCCAGCCCTCATTTTTCAGCCTGGTTCCGATCACGAGAAAATCCTCGTCAAGGCCACCTCGCCCGAGGATCTCGGCTTCACGGTGGAAGCCATCGTCTATCTGGATTCCCATCAGCCGGACTCCTCCTTGCGGACCATCGCCTCACGCTGGAATGGCAGCCCGACCTCGGCCGGTTGGTCGCTGGGCATCACCGGGAAAAAGTCCAAGCTCTCCGCCGGCCAGCTCATCATGCAGATCAGTGGCAATGATTTCCAGGACGCACTCATCCTCGAAAAAGTCGGATCCGGTCTGCAGATTCCCGAGAAAAAGCCGTTCTACATCGCCGCCATCCTCTCCACCGAGACCCTGCCCGGCCATGCCTTCGGCGGCCACGTCCGGTTCCTCGCCAAGGACCTGTCAGACCCGGCCGCCGTGATGCAGGAGACCTGCGTTTCCCACCTGATCGGCGACGGCTATGTGAATCCCGAACGCGCCGTCGTCGTCGGCGGCCTCGATGGCCAGTCCGGCCACCTGATGAGCGGCGGGATCCACCGGCTGGTCATGGCGAACGGCTATCTGGATTCCAAGGACGCCTTGCCGGATCGAAACTCCCCGCACCCGCGTACGATCTTTAGCCTTCAGGGAAATTCCTTCGCCAGCGCCGACAAAGCCACTTTCAAATGGGCCACCCCACCACGCCCCGTCATGGTCGGAAATCCCGCGAAGCACGAAGCCCTCGCCGACCTGTTCCACGTCCTGATCAACTCGAACGAATTCCTCTATCAGCCATGAACCCGCTCCCTCACCACGAGATCCTCACCAGCCGCCGGGACTTCCTCAAGCGCGGTGGCGCGGGCTTCGGCGCGCTCGCCCTCTCGTCCATCTTGGGCAATGCCAACCTTTTTGGAGCCAGCCAAGGCAGCCCCGTCAACCCGCTCGAACCCCGCGTCCCGCACCTGCCAGGCACCGCCAAGCGCGTGATCTTCCTGTTCATGGAAGGCGGCCCCAGCCACCTCGATCTCTGCGATCCCAAACCGCTTCTGAACAAGCTCGCCGGCAAGCCGCTGCCCGCGAGCTTCGGCAGCGTCATCACCGCCATGGGCGAAGTCGGATCCCCCCTGCTCGGCACCAACCGCACCTTCAAGCAGCACGGCCAAGGCGGTCAGTGGTTCTCCGACTGGATTCCCCACATGGCGGAACTCGCCGATGACTGGTCCGTCATCAAGTCCTGCGTCGCGGACGGCATCAACCACGCCGGCGGCGTCTGCCAGATGAACACCGGCTCAATCATCGGCGGCCGCCCTTCGCTCGGCTCGTGGGTCAGCTACGGTCTCGGCACCGAAAACCAGAACCTCCCCGCCTTCGTCGTGCTCAAGGACAGCGACGCCCAGATCGTCAACGGCGTGCGCAATTGGGGCAGCGGCTTCATGCCCGCCGTCTATCAGGGTACTCTGCTCGATGAAGGTCCGCAACCTTTTGCCAACCTGAACCCCGCCAAGGGCATGAGCCCCCGGCGGCAGCAAACCAACCTCGACCTGCTCGCAAAACTCAACCAGAGCCACCTGAAAGGCCGCGAGGAAAACACCGAGCTCGACGCCCGCATCCGCAGCATGGAGCTCGCCTTCCGCATGCAGGCCAGCGCCCCCGAAGCCGTCGATCTCCGCGGCGAGTCCGAGGCCACCAGAAAACTCTACGGCATGGACGAGACCCACACCGAGAACTTTGGCCGCATGTGCCTGATGGCCCGCCGCCTCGTCGAGCGCGGCGTCCGCTTCGTCCAACTCTACCACGGCGCAGGCAGCAAGTGGGACTCCCACGACAAGATTGAAGAGAACCACAGCCGCCTCTGCGGGGAAATGGACAAGCCCGTCGCCGGACTCATCCGCGATCTCAAATCCCGCGGCCTGTTGGAAGAAACGCTAGTCATCTGGGGCGGCGAGTTTGGTCGCACCCCGATGTCGGAAAAAGGCAGCGGCCGGGATCATAACTCGACCGGTTTTTCCATGATGTGGGCCGGCGGCGGCGTCAAAGGCGGCCAATCCATCGGCAGTACCGACGAGCTCGGCCTGCGCGCGGTGGAGGACAAGCTGCACGTCCACGACCTCCATGCGACCATCCTCCACCTGCTCGGCGTCGACCACACCCGCATGATCTACCATGACAAGGGCCGCCCCGAGCGCATTGATCAGAATGAAGGACATGTGTATTCCAAGATCCTTGCTTGATTTCGCCATGCGCTCGCTGCTTTGCCTCATCCTCTTCCCGCTCTGCCAGGCCGCCACCATCGCAACAGTCGCCGGCACCGGCAAGGCAGGTTACGACGGTGACGGAGCAAACGCCCTGAAGGCGGAACTCAACCAACCCTTCGGCGTCACCATCGATCCGCGCGGGGATCTCTATTTCTGCGACACGAATAACCACGTCATCCGCCGGATTCTCCGCGACAGCAAGTTCGTCGAAACCATCGTCGGCACGGGTGAAAAAGGTTACTCCGGCGACGGCGGACCCGCTGATAGGGCGCAGCTCAACGAGCCCTACGAGATCCGCTTCCACCCGAACGGTGACCTTTACTGGGTCGAGCGCATGAACCACGTCGTCCGCCGCCTTGACCATGCCACCGGCAAGGTCACCACCGTCGCCGGCACCGGCAAACCCGGATTTTCCGGCGATGGCGGTCCGGGCGACCAGGCGGCGATGAATCAGCCACACTCGATTCAGTTCGACCGGGAGGGCCAATATCTTTTCATCTGCGACATCATAAACCACCGGATCCGCCGGCTCGAATTAACCAGCGGCACCCTCGACACCTGGTGCGGCACCGGTGAGCCCAAGGACACGCCCGATGGCGCCCAAGTTGGCAGGCAAACCCCGCTCAAAGGCCCGCGCGCCTTGGATCGTGGACCCGACGGCGACCTCTGGCTCGCCCTGCGCGAGGGCAACGCCGTCTATCGAATCGACATGCAACGCGGCACGCTCCACCACGCCGCCGGCACCGGTAAGGCGGGCTTCACCGGCAACGGCGGCCCCGCCAAACTCGCCACCATCTCCGGCCCGAAAGGCGTCGCCGTTTCACCCGACGGCAAGCACGTCTATCTCGCCGATACCGAGACCCACAGCGTCCGCGCCATCGATCTCACCCGCACCCCGCCGACGCTCGAACTCGTCGCCGGCGACGGCTCCCGCGGCGACGGCCCGGATTCGCCCGATCCGCTGAAATGCCGCATGGCCCGCCTCCACGGCGTCGGCATCGATCCGCAATCAGGCGACCTCTACATCGGCGACAGCGAGTCGAACAAAATCCGCATCATCCGCGGACTGGGACCGTCGAAGCCGTGATGGGCCTCACGTCGCCTTCGACTGGCGCAGGTAGAGGAACAAGTCGCGGACCTCGGGTTCTTCGAGCGCGTTGAGCAGGCCAACGGGCATCATCAACTGCGGGCTGTGTTCGCGTTTGGCGATGCCCTCCTTCAACCGCAGCAGCGGCGGGGTGTTGCTGCCGTTTTCCTTGGTGGCGAAGGCATGCGCCAGCCCGCCATTCGCGGTTTCATCGGTCTCGCGGCGGACGATCAGGGTGGCGAGGCCATTGGTGTCGGCGTTGAGGAAATCCACCAGCGCCTTGCCGATCAGCGTGCAGGTGCCGCGACTCACGCCTTGCGAGATTTTAAAATGACCCTGTCGCCAAGGCTACGACAGGCAAGCCGGTCTGGCCCCGGCTCTTCCCAGCGCGGGAGATCATTCGCAGCTTGCAGGGGGGAATCGATTCTCCTATCAAATATCCATCGGCCAGCCCGCTGACCCACAGTGACGCGCCCATGCCTGATTTTACCCTTGAAAATGGACTAGCTGCCCGCGGGTTTCTGCGGGTGGCAGGTGTCGACGAAGCAGGCCGGGGGCCTCTGGCCGGCCCGGTCGCAGCGGCGGCGGTCATCCTTCCAGATGCGTTTTCATCTCCGCTTCTCGACGATTCCAAGAAGCTGACGAAGCGGCGCAGGGAGATCCTTTACGATGAGATTACCGGGAATCCCGATGTCGTATGGTCGGTCGCACTGGTAACGCCGGGGGAAATTGATGAGATCAATATCCTCCGCGCCACCCACAAGGCCATGGCGCTCGCGGTCGGTGGACTTTCCGAAATACCCGATATCGCCCTGGTGGACGGGTTGCCGGTGAAAGGCCTGCCGGTTCCCCATGAGTCGGTGGTGAAAGGTGACGGTCTTTCGCTTTCCATCGCCGCCGCGAGCGTGATTGCGAAGGTGACAAGGGACCGCTTCATGGCGAGGATCGACTCGGAATTTCCCGCGTACGGTTTCGCCAGGCACCAAGGCTATGGCACGCGGGAACATCTCGAAGCACTCAGAAAGCATGGGCCTTGTAGCCATCATCGTCGGTCGTTTCAGCCGGTATCTCAACTCGCCCTACAGGCAGGGGACGGGAGCCAGCGGCGCGAGGAAGTGGACGGGTGACTACGGCGAGAACGTCGCCGCCGACTGGCTGCGGTCGCGCAACGCCAAGGTGCTCGCCAGGAATTTTAAGGGCAGGCGGGGAGGGGAGGTGGACATCGTCGCCCGGGAGGGCAGGCAGCTGCTTTTCATCGAGGTGAAGACCCGCAGGAAAGACACTAAGATCCGCGGTCTCTCGGCGGTAAACCGCAAGAAGCGGACGCTGATCACACGCGGCGCGAACGAATGGCTGCGCAGGCTTGGCAGCCGCGACTTGCCGTGGCGCTTCGATGTGATCGAGGTCGAGGTGGCGGAGGGCGAAAAACCCAAGGTGATGCGGATCGAGAACGTGTTTGGAAATACACCTCCCCAGGGTTTCTACAAAAGAAAGTAGAAGAATTCGGATCCGTGGTTCTCTTTTCCATTCGGCCAGGTTTACCGCCCTGATGTAGGCACCCTGCACGCCGCGGCGAAAATGGTGATTGCCAACTCTGCCCGGGCGTGCTTGCTTTTCCGCCCGTCCGCAAGGACGGTTTCAAAGTGCGCGCGTGGCGGAATTGGTAGACGCGCTAGATTCAGGTTCTAGTACTCGCAAGGGTGTTCAGGTTCGAGTCCTGTCGCGCGCACCATTTCATGATCAATGGGTTACGGGGCAGATACCCCTAGCCGGTTGACACCCCCCGCTACCCCATGAACGAGGGTGGCGACAAAATGGTGACAAACGCGGCTTTGGGTTCTGGAGTGGTCTCCTTACCTTTGCCAGTAAATTCTTTGATTTGTTGTTGAGGGGGGCTGGTCGTTTAGGGGTTGTTTGTTTGGGAGAGGGGCGGGCGTGGTCAAGCTGACGTCAGCTTGCGGGGGTGTGGGGCGCGGAGCCCCATGTCGCTGTCAGGCTACTTCGGGTAAGGCTGTGGCAGCCTCGTAAAGTGACCACGGGGTTTGGTAGCCGAGGTGCTGGTGTTTGCGTTGGTGGTTGTAGTAGCTCATCCATTCCGCGACGTGGGCTTTGAGTTCACCGACCGTCTCATAGCTGTAGAGACGGATGCGTTCGTATTTGAGGCTGCGCCAGAGTCGCTCGATGAAGACGTTGTCCATCCAGCGGCCTTTGCCGTCCATGCTGATACGTATGCCGTTTGACTCCAGCTCCCCGATCCAGTCCAGCCCGGTGAACTGGCTGCCTTGGTCGGTGTTGAAAATGCCGGGCTTGCGACCTGTCGATCTCATGGCGTTGCGCAACGCCTTCACGCAGAAGCCGCTCTCCATGGTGTTGCTCACTTCCCAAGCGAGCACGGCGCGCGTTTTCCAGTCCATGATGGCAACTAGGTAGGCGTGGCCTTTTTCCATGGGTAGATACGTGATGTCAGCGCACCATACCTCGTCGGCTTCTTTGATCTCCAGATGGCGCAGCAGGTAGGGATAAACCTTATGGCTCTTGTTTGGAATGCTCAGCGAGGGCTTGGGAACGAGGGCTTCGATACCCATGATTTTCATGAGACGGCGCACCCTTTTCCTTCCGATGTTCCAACCATGCGCGATGAGTTCGAGCCTGAGCTTGCGCGCTCCCAGGAAAGGCCATTGCGTGTAGAGTTGGTCGAGGATTTTCATGATCGCATGGTCTTCGCGGGTCGCTTTGGTTTCGCGCGGAGCGAGGCGGTTGCGGTTGATGCCTACAAGCTCGCATTGCCTGCGCACGGAGAGCTTGGGGTGCTGGGTTTCGATCATGGCCTTTCGCTCAGATCGATTCCCAGCTGCACGCACTTTTTTTCGAGAAATTCCTTCTCAATGACGAGTTGACCAACCTTGCGTTCCAAGCGGGCGGTTTGCGCTTCGCTCTTTTTGATGCTCTCGCTGGCGGCGTTCTTCCGCTCGAAGAGTTCTCCGATGCGCTCCTGCAGTTCCTTTTTCCAGGCACTGA
>CAMBTF010000016.1 GCA_945870545.1 Akkermansia muciniphila | reverse complement strand
GAGTCTCTCACGGGCTTGCTCGCGGAGTTCCCTAGCGCTGTCCTGCAGGGCGTGGCGTCCGGTGTGGGTGAAAAGTGAGCGGATATCGCTTTTCAGTTGGGAGACATCTTCTCCCACGCGGCTGATTAGGTCATTCATTTTGCGGTCTTCGGTATGTGTTTTCATCTGGTTAGGGGGTGGTATGGGCAGAGTCTTGCCCACACTGAAACTACACCCCGACCCATGCCCGTCAAATTCTGCGGCACGAAAGAGCAAATCCTGCGGCGCTTATGAGACAAATCGCGTGTATGAAAGCCATTCAACCGCGTCAGCATACAGGCTGGATTTGAGATTTTACGACCGCATTCCCCGCTGGATGCGCCCGTATCAATGGTCTAACATCCATCCATGGCAACGGTATCCGTGGCGGAGATGAGGGGGATCGAGAGGAAAGCGATGGATGCCGGGGTGACGGAGTCCGAGCTGATGTCGATGGCGGGAGAGGCTTTGGGAAACGCGTTGGGGCGGGCGTTTCCGGAGGTGGGGACGGCGGTGGCGTTCGTGGGGAAAGGCCACAATGCGGGCGATGCGCTCATCGCGCTTCGAGTTCTCGAAGAATCGTTCGGCTGGCGCGTTTCCGTCCGCGCGGCGTATCCGGTGGAGGAATGGGCGGCGCTTACGAAGGAGCAGCTCCGGGGTCTCGCGTTGGTGGAAAGCGTGCATGCGGAGCCGGGGGCTTTGCTTCTGTTAGATGGCTTGCTCGGCATCGGCGCGAAAGGGGCGCCGCGCGGAGCCATCGCGGATCTCATCCGGGAAATGGAAATCCTCCGCCATACCCAGGGAGCGGTGGTGGCGGCGGTCGATAACCCGACCGGCGTCGATCCCGATAGCGGTGAAATTTTTCCCGGAGCCGTCACGGCGGATGCGACCTTCATGATCGGCGCCGCGAAGCGCGGGCTGCTGCTCGGCAAGGCGGCGAACGCGACGGGCACGCTGCATCTGGTGCCCGTCGCCGGGCTGGAGGCGGAGGGAGCGGGAGAAAGGGAACTCATCTCGCCGCAGACGATGGATTTCGGGAAAAATCTGCGCTCCTTCGATTTCCACAAGGGCATGGCAGGGCGCGTGGCCATCGTCGCCGGTTCACCGCGCTTCACGGGTGCGGCCTTACTTTCCTCCCTCGGCGCGATCCGCGGGGGTGCTGGGCTCGTAACGCTTTACGCGCCCTCCGCCGCCTGCGAGGCGATCCGCTCCCGCCTGCCGCTGGAAGCCATGCTCTCGCCCTGCGACGAGCCTTCCTCGCTCCTCTCTTTGTCATGCGATGCGGTCGTCGTCGGCCCCGGCCTCGGGGAAATGGATGCCGCCTACGCCGATGGCCTCGCGGAACTCATCGCCCACACCCGCGTCCCCACAGTGATCGATGCAGACGCGCTCACCACCCTCGCTGAGCGAGACATCCAGCCCGGTCCGCTGCATCTCCTCACCCCGCATCCCGGCGAGTTCGCGCGACTGGCTCCGGAGCTAGCCGCCTTGCCGCGTGAGGAAGCGGCGCGGGCCTTCGTTTCTGGAACGGCGGCCACCCTGCTCCTGAAAGGGGCGCGCACACTCATCGCAAGGGATGCGCAGGCGCTGCGCCATAATTCCACAGGCACCCCCGCCATGTCCAACGGCGGCCAGGGCGACCTGCTCTCCGGCCTCCTCGGCGCGTTGCTAGCGGGTGGCATGGAAATTTTCGATGCCGCAGCGCTAGGCGCATGGCTGTGCGGGCGGGCGGCGGAGATTTCCCTTTCGGAAAACGGTAGTCCGGTGACGGCTTCGGACACCGCGGAGTACCTTGGGCTGGCGTTGCAGGATTGGCGGAGAGGAACGCGTTAGGGAGCACACGCTGCCCCTTGATGCTTCACAGCACCCCGATTCCATCACTTTCATCAAAACGTCCGGACGGAGGAGAGACCGCCGTCGGGGCGGAGGGTTTGGCCGGTGATGAAGGAGGAGGCTTCGGAGAGCAGAAAAGCGGCAAGTTGGGCGATGTGGGCGGGATCGCCGACGGTTTGGAGCGGGTGACGTTTCGCTGCAGCTTCGCGTTTCGCATCATTTCCCAACAGCATGGAGGCGAGCGGGGTGGCGGTGAGGGAGGGCGCGATGGCGTTGACGCGGATCTTCGGTGCGAGCTCGGCGGCGAGGGATTTCGTGAGGCCTTCGACGGCAGCTTTCGCGGCGGCGATGGAAGCGTGGAAGGCCATGCCCTGGGCGACGGCGATCGTGGAGAAAAGCACGATGGCGGCGGTGGGCGCTTTTTTCAGGGCAGGGAGCGCTTGTTGGATGGCGTGGACGGCTCCTAGGCAGTTGACGCGGTAGTCGTTTAAGAAATCTTCCGGAGTGAGGCGGTGAAAGGGCTTGAGCGTGATCGTGCCGGGGAAGTAGATGAGGCCGTCGAGCGTTTCAGGGAGGACGAGGGGCTGCGGATCAAGCGCGTCGAAGGGCTGAACGGGAATACCGAGGGCGGCGAGGTGATCGCCGCTGCGGGAGGCGGCGAGGATTTCATGGCCCTGGGACTGGAGGAGTTTGGCCGTGGCGAGGCCGATGCCGGAGTTGCCGCCAATGAGTAGGTAGGTCATGCGCAACCTTTAAACCTCAAATTTCGAAACTCAAGCCACCTTCGCCACAGGCTACGGCGGGCAGGATTTCAAGGAAGAGGTTTTTCACCGCGAATGGATTTCCGCAGGCCTCAGGCAGGCTTGTTGGCGCCCGCGTTGCGGATCTGCTCGAAGGTGCCTTCGATCAGATTCTTACCTTGGTCGTTGATGTGATAGAGCGTGGCCAATGTCTGCAGCGTGCTGGCGGCCGGGCCAGCGAAACTGAATTCGCAGTTGGTGATCTCGCATTGGTTGAGGGCGAAAGGGCCGTGGCCTAGGATGACGAAGCGGCAGTTGGCGAATTCACAGCCTTCGTATTCGTGGAAATCGAGGACCACTTCTTCGTTGGCGAATTTGTTCTTGGAGATTTTCATTGGAAGGGTGTGTTGGGTGTTGTCGCCTTGATGGCTGCAAAAGGATTCAAGACGGCGGAAGGAATTTGTCCACCCTTTCAATCATGATCCGGCGGGAATTTTATATTCCCTGATCTCACGGAGGGGGAGGAGGACGAAGGGGCGCCCGGCGATGCGGGGGTGGGGCAGCTCCAAGGCGGGGTGTTTCAGGGAAATTTCGCCGAAAATGAGGATGTCGATATCGATGACGCGGGGGGCGTTGCGTGTGGGGTTGGGTTCGCGGCCGAGGGCGCGCTCGATGGCCTGGGTTTCCGCGAGAAGGGCGAGCGGGTCGGAGCCGGGGTAGTCGAGGTCGATGACGGTGTTGAGAAATCGGGGGGAATCCGGCGGGCAATCCTGCGGCGCGGTGTCGTGGAGGGAGGCGGTGAGGAAGGGCTCGCCCGGTGTGGCAAGCTTCCGCAGCGCGGCGGTGGCCGCGGCGAGATTCGCGGCACGATCGCCGAGATTGGAGCCGAGGGCGATGGCGACGCGAGGCAAAACTCTAAACTTTAAATTTTAAACCTTAAGGAAGAGGTGTTTCCGCTACGTTCAATCTTTCAGGTTTGCGAGTTTTGCGATGCCGTAGTTGGCCTGCACGCGGGCGTTGGCCTCTTCGACTTTCTCCGAGGGGATGATGACGGGGCGTTGCGCGCCGTGGAGCTCGATGACATGAAACTCGGGCGGCTTCTCGCCGTAGAGCAGCTCGTGGGCGTGGGCGAGATCACGGACGGCGGTGCCATTGATCTTGTGGACGGCGAGGCCGGTGAAATCTCCGATCTGGGAGGTCACCGGATCGGGCGTGATGCGGGTCAGCATGACGACATCCTTTTTCTCCTGGAAAATCCCTTTCGAAACGTAGTCCGAGTAGAGGCGCCGGACAGTGACATCGTTGAACTTGGCAGTGGCGAAGAGATTCGTGTCGAGGGGCTGGAAAACGAGGCCCGCAAAGACGATGTAGCGCGGCTTTTTCTCGTATTGCACGGCATACATGCGGGAGGGAGGGAGGGGCTTGAGGGTGACCTCGACGTCGTTCCACGAGCCGTCCCGCAGGTAGCGGACGGCCACCTTGTCGCCCGAGAACTTGCGCTCAATGATCTCGTTGAGGTTCACCCTTTCACCGTCGATAAGCACCTGTCCGTCGGAGTCGACGGGGTTGCCATCGAGGGAAATGAGGATGTCGCCGTTCTCCAGAATGCCATCGACAGAGCTGGTGGGGACGGTGTTGGTGATGAGCACGCCAAGGCCATCGTTAGGCAGGCCGAGGGCTTTGCGCATGGCGGGGTTGTGGAGGGGGAATTCGCTGATGCCGAGTTCTGCATACTCGTCATAGGAGCCGTCCGCGGTGTCCTTTAGGAAACGCTTCACCACGGGGGTGGGGATAATGTAGCCGGTGTTGTCGGCCGCGGTTAGACCTTGGAAGGCGACGCCGACGACCTTGCCGTCCTGGAGCACGGGACCGCCGGAGTTGCCGGGGTTGATGGCAGCGTCGATCTGCACGACGAGGTGGGAGTCGGCGCGGCTGTGGGAGTAGGGCTGGAAATCAATACGGGAGACGATGCCCTTGGTGACGGAGAGGCGCTCACCGCCAACGGGATAGCCGATGACGGTAACCTGGGACTCGAGTTGGGGCATCTCTCCGATGCTGAAATGCGGGAAGTCGGCGAAATCCGAATCGTCCTCAAAGGAAAGGAGCGCGAGATCGCAATCGTGGGCGATGAACTCGACCTTGGCGGGGTATTTTTCCGGCGAGCCGTGGACGGTGATGAGGATGCGCTGCTGGTTCGAGACGACGTGGGCGTTGGTAAGGATGCGGTTTTTCCCGATCAGGAAACCGGTGCCGATGCCGCCGCTGAAACGGCCGGAATTCCAAGGCGTCGCATAATCCGGGATCTGCGTGGCAACCTCGATGCGTAGCACGGAGCGGTAGAGCGATGAAGATCCATTCTCGGCGGCGGCGGCGAGCGGGAGAGTAACAAGAGATAGAAACAGGGTGAACGCTTGGCGGATCATGTTGGGGTGACTTTAGGTAGGTGGTGGTAAATGGCAAAGCAGAAGTCAGCGGCTGCCGACGGCGAGCATTGTCTGGAATTTCGGATGCGTTTCCTCCTTGTCGGCAATGACCGTCTCGATGCCGGTGAAGCCCGCTTTTTCCAACATGGAGGCGATGTGGCTTTCGGAAAACCCCAACCAGCGGTCCGCGTAAAGTTCGCGGGCTTCGGAGAAATTATGCTGAAGCAGATCAAGGACAATAAGGCGTCCACCAGGGCGGAGGATGCGGTGGGCGGAGTGAATGGCGCGCTGCGGATTTTCCGCGTGGTGGAGTGCTTGGCTGAGAATGGCTAGGTCGATGGAGCTGTCAGCGATGGGCGGATCCTCGATATCGCCGATGCGGAATTCGAGGTTCGCGAGGCCGTTCGAAACGGCGAGTTTCTGGGCGTAATCGACCATTTTTGGCGAGAGGTCGATGGCGATGACTTTTTCCGCACGCTGGGCAAGGAGCTGGGAAAGCGTGCCCTCGCCCGCGCCGAGATCGGCGACGTGGCGGTAGTTCATGGCTTTCAGCAGGGCTTCGGCGAGGGCTTTCCATGAGCGGCCGGGGACGTAGTCCTTTCCGAAACGCCCGGCGAGCTCGTCGAAGTAAGCGCGGGCATAGTCCTTGCGTTTGGAAAGGATGTGGCGGAGCGCGAGATTGTCAGCGGCGATCTCGGGAATCTCCTCCGCCGCCCGCTTGGCGATGGCGGAGAGTTCCGGCGGCATCGAGGCGGAATAGACGTTGTTTTTCCCGCTGCGCTCATCGGTGGCAAGACCTGTGGCCTTCAGTTGGGAAAGCTGGGTGGAGATGCGGCTCTGACCCATACCGAGGATTTCCTGAAGCTCCGCGACCGAGAGCGAGTCCTGCGCGAGCAGGGACAGGATCCGAAGCCGGGTGGGGTCGGATAGCAGTTTCAGAGATTTGATGGTTGACGGCATGGGCGGAAGCATACATCAACGCATCACGATTTGACGATACGAAAAAACGAACACCAAAACGAACAGCAATGAGCAACTACATCTTCTCCTCAGAATCCGTTGGCGAAGGCCATCCTGACAAGGTCGCAGACACTATCTCCGACGCCATCCTCGACGCCTGCCTAACGGTTGACCCGAAAAGCCGCGTGGCCTGCGAGACTTTCGTGAAAAGCAACATCGTCGTCGTCGGCGGCGAAATCACGATCCCGAAAATCGGCCAGAAGCCGATCGGCTCGGTCATCAATATCGAAAAAGTGATCCGCGACGCGGTGCGCGGCATCGGTTACGTGAACAGCGACGACGTATTCCACGCCGACAGCATTTTCATCAACAACTACCTGACCACTCAATCCCCCGACATCGCGCAAGGCGTGGATGCCAAGAAGGCGGATGGGAAAAAGCACGCCGAGCAAGGCGCCGGTGACCAAGGCATCATGTTTGGCTACGCCTGCGACGAGACGCCGGAGCTCATGCCCGCGCCGATCATGTTCGCGCACCGCCTCGGCCGCGAGCTCACGCGCATCCGCAAGGCCGGCAAACTCGCCAAGTGGCTGCGCCCCGACGCGAAGTCCCAGGTCGCCGTCGAATACACCAACGGCAAGCCGACCCGCATCGTCAACGTCGTCATCTCCACCCAACATGCCGCGGACGTCAGCCACGCGGTGATTGAGAAATTCTGCATCGAGCAGGTAATCAAGAAAGTCCTCCCGAAAAACCTCCTCACCAAGGACACCGAATACCTCATCAACCCGACCGGGAAATTCGTCGTCGGCGGCCCGCAGGGCGACAGCGGCCTGACCGGACGCAAGATCATCGTCGATACCTACGGCGGTATGGGCCGCCACGGTGGCGGTGCTTTCTCCGGAAAAGACCCGTCGAAGGTCGATCGCTCCGCCGCCTACATGGGTCGCTGGGTTGCGAAAAACGTGGTCGCCGCCGGCCTCGCCTCGAAGTGCGAGGTGCAGTTCGCCTATGCGATCGGCCACCCGCAGCCACTCTCCGTCCACATCGACACCTTCGGCACCGGCGATGACGCGAAGGTGCTCGCGGCCGTGCTCAAGGTTTTCTCCTTCAAGCCCGCCGACATCGTCAGCCAGCTCAAGCTGCTGCGCCCGTTCTACTCCAAGACCACGAACTACGGCCACTTCGGCAAGGACGACGCGGATCTGACGTGGGAGAAAACGGACAAGGCCGCCGCGCTGAAGAAGGCGCATGGCTGAAGCCAAAAGACACAAGACACAAGACACAAGACTGCAAGACAGAAGATAAGAGGATGGGTGCGGAACAGCATAATTTTGAGGATCTGGAGGTATGGAAGCGTTCGTCGCGACTTGCCGTTTCCGTCCTTGAGCTGATTGATCCTATTCGGCTATTCGCGCTGCGGGATCAGATGGCACGGAGCTGCATTTCCGTACCATCGAACATCGCCGAGGGAGCGGAACGAGATAGTAACCGGGAGTTCCGACGTTATCTCGCCATCTCGAAAGGGTCGGCGGGCGAACTCAGGACGCAGCTCTACATTGGGATAAGGGCAGGGATTTTCGACACAGAAAAAGCAACTCCGCTTATCCAAGAAGCCAAGGAAATCGGTGCCATGCTAGAAGGCCTGCGCCGCCGCCTCCTCCCGACCGGTATCATCCCAAAACTCCTAAGCGTCCTCTTCTAACTCTTGTGTCTTGTGTCTCAAAGTCTTGCGTCTCAAGCCCAATATCATCTAAACCAACCAAACCACCACCAACCTCCAATACAAAAACAATGAGCTTCACAGATTACAAAGTTAGGGACATCGGCCTCGCCGATTTCGGCCGCAAGGAAATCGATATCGCCGAGCACGAGATGCCCGGCTTGATGGCGACACGGGAAAAATACGGCAAGACCAAGCCGCTCCAGGGCGTGCGCGTCATGGGCTCGCTGCACATGACGATCCAGACCGCGGTACTCATCGAGACCCTTGCGGATCTCGGAGCGGAAGTGCGCTGGGTTTCCTGCAACATTTTCTCCACCCAAGATCACGCCGCCGCTGCCATGGCCGCGAAGGAAATTCCGGTGTTCGCTTGGAAGGGCGAGACGCTGGAGGAATATTGGTGGTGCACATGGAAAGCGCTCGTCAACAAGGACGGTCTCGGCCCGCAACTCATCGTCGATGATGGTGGCGACGCCACCCTGCTCATCCACAAGGGTTACGAAATGGAGAACGGCTCCAACTGGATCGAAAGCCCCGGCGAGAGCGAGGAAGAGCAGGTCATCAAGGATCTCCTCAAGGACATCAAGGTCAAGCAACCCGGCATTTTCCACACCATCGTCAAGGACTGGAAAGGTGTTTCCGAGGAAACGACGACCGGTGTGCACCGCCTCTACCAGATGGCGAAGGCCGGCACTCTGCTGGTTCCCGCCATCAACGTGAACGACTCCGTCACGAAATCGAAGTTCGACAACCTATACGGCTGCCGCGAATCGCTGCTCGACGGCATCAAGCGCGCCACCGACGTGATGATTTCCGGCAAGGTCGGCGTCGTCTGCGGATACGGCGATGTGGGCAAAGGCTGCGCGCAGGCACTGCGCGGCGCAGGTGCCCAAGTGGTCGTCACCGAAATCGACCCGATCTGCGCGCTGCAGGCGGCGATGGAAGGTTTCCGCGTGCTGCCCATCGAGGACACCCTCGGCTGGGGCGATATCTACGTCACCACCACGGGCAACAAGGACATCATCACCTTTGACCACATGTCGAAGATGAAAGACCAGGCCATCGTCTGCAACATCGGCCACTTCGACAATGAAATCCAGATGGACAAGCTCAACAAGGCTCCGGGCGTTGTGAAGCTGAACATCAAGCCCCAGGTGGACAAATACACGTTCCCCACCGGCAACAGCATCTACATGCTCGCCGAAGGCCGCCTCGTGAACCTCGGCTGTGGAACGGGCCACCCGTCCTTCGTGATGTCGAACAGCTTCACGAACCAGACGCTCGCCCAGATCGACCTTTGGGAAAACCGCGACAGCTACAAGCCCGGCCAAGTAACCGTGCTACCAAAGCACCTCGACGAGGAAGTCGCCCGACTCCACCTCGCCAAAATCGGCGCGAAACTTACGGTTCTTACCAAAGACCAGGCGGACTACATCGGCATCACGCCGGAAGGCCCGTTCAAGGCGGATCACTACCGCTATTGATCGTAACGCACATCGAAAATTCCCCGAAGCCAGCCGAGAGATCGGCTGGCTTTTTTTTGGGGAAAATGCTTGTGATGATCCAAATGAAGGGATAGATTGTCGCAAATGAAATACAAAGCGAAAGCAAGCGAGGAAATGAAAGCCATGCTGGCGCGTGCGGAAGAGAGCGAGGAGAGCAGCAGTGTCCTCCGCGAACCCGAAGCCGCCTACATGGTGGAGAAAGTGCGGAACGGGCTGGATTTCATTGAGTTCCACGCCTTTCGGGAAATGATCGGTATCACAGAGGAGCGTCTCGGCGCGTTGCTCGGCATGTCCCGCGCCACCCTGCATCGCCGGAAAAAAAGCGGCCATTTGGATCGTTCCGAATCAGATCGGTTGGTGCGTTACGCCCGGATACTCAATCGTGTCACGGAATTCTTCCAATCGCGCAAGGCGGCCGCAGAGTGGCTGAATTCCCCTGCTTTTGCTTTCAACGGGGAGACGCCCTTGGACTACGCGGACACCGAGATTGGCGCACGCGAGGTGGAGGCGCTTGTGGGGCGGATCGAACATGGCGTTTTCTCCTGAGCAATGCCCCTTTTTTTCCGTATCTGCGAGACCCACCATGCCGTCGATGCGCTCAGCGGCGAGGGTTCGCGGCTGTTCGGCGGGCGTTGGAATCCGCCGGGTTTGTCTGCCGTGTATCTCGCCGAGTCACGGGCGCTGGCTGCGCTTGAAATCCTTGTCCATTCGCGGATGGATGTGATCCGACTGAACTGGTCATTGGTCGAGGTGGAAGTGCCAGAATCATTGATCGAAACGCCGGTATCTGCGGATTTGCCCGCTGCTTGGGATATCCAGCCGAAATCCCTTGCCGCCAGAAGCTTCGGTGAGGAATGGCTACGGAACCGTTCCAATGTAGGGTTGCGGCTGCCAAGCGCCGTGATTCCAGAGGAAAACGTGCTGTTGCTCAATCCGAACTCCCCATGCATCACGGAGATCCGCGTCAGTCCGCCAAGACGATTCCCTTTTGATGCCCGGTTGTGTGAGATAGGGACTCGCGGTCGGGAATGAGAATCGGCCTCACTCAACGATCACCGGCGTACCGATCTCCACGTTGTCGAAAAATTTCTCCGACATGTGGTGGGGCATGCGGACACAGCCGTGCGAAGCCGCGTAGCCGGGAAGGTATCCGGTGTGCATTCCGATACCGCCGTCGAAGCGCATGAAATTCGGCATCGGGGCATTGTAGAAGACCTGCCCGGGGCCCGGTTTGTCCACTCGCGTATCGGCGTTGTCATTGACGGTCTCGCCCGTGGCCTTGTCCTTGATCACGCCGTAGAGCGAGGATTTGTGATCCTTGCTCTTCTGGGAGACCTTGAATGCGCCCGCCCGGGTTCCCGTGTCCTCCTTGCCGGAGGAGATGCGTGAAACGCCGACCAGCACGCCGGATTTGTAAAAGTATGCTTTCTGCTCGCGGCGGTTGATCTTGATCAGAGGACTGCCGGAAACGCCGTCGCCGTCCCAGTAGGAAACGTCGTCGGGGATGGCGGGAGCTGGATGATGCGGACCACCCGAGGTGGGGCGATGAACGGGACCCACGCCGGCCATGTAATCTGATCCGGGCGGAGAGCTATTGAAGCAGGAGGCGAGCAGCAGCGAAGCGCCGAGTAAGAGAATGTATTTCATGTTTCCGAAGCGATTCTTGCCCCGATTCGCCGGGAATCAAGACCAAGATCACAATCCGAGCGGGAGCCAACGCAGACATAGACTATTTGCCAAAAGTCCGTTCGTAAAAATACATTACCGCATCTTAACTCTGTGAACTCCGTGCCCTCCGTGGTTAAAATTTCCGTTCTCGAAAACGAAAGCACTTTTGGCAAACGGTCTAACGTGCGGGGCAGGAGTCCTTGATTTCTCATCATATCTTTAATCGCAGCGCCTAGGCCGCGGCATTTCACCTCCGCCATGCGATCAATAGCAACGCGAGCGCAGCGGGCAGGTAAAGCAGCGTGGAGAAAAACAGCACGCGGCAGGATTTCCTCTCGCCATCCACGATGAAACGGAACGCCAGCGCCATGATCGCCAGCCCGAAGAGCGGGCCGCCGACAA
Source organism: Akkermansia muciniphila (assembly GCA_945870545.1). Lineage (GTDB taxonomy): Bacteria > Verrucomicrobiota > Verrucomicrobiia > Verrucomicrobiales > Akkermansiaceae > Luteolibacter > Luteolibacter muciniphilus_A. Next base: position 1,753 of record CAMBTF010000016.1, on the reverse strand, counting down.
GCCACAGCACGCTGGTAAAACCCCAGATCCCCGGCAGCAGCGAGAACACCGCCAGCACCAACGAAAACACCGCGCAGAGCACCCCGCTTTTTTTACCGCTGAGATCCCCGTTCGACCACATCTTGTAACCGGCATCCTCGTATTCCGCCCGGCATAGCCAGTTGATTGCGACGAAGTGCGGGAGCTGCCAGAAAAACAGGATACCGAAAAGGAACCACGCCTCGGGCGCGAAAATCCCGCCCCCGCCGCCAACCCATCCGATCATCGGCGGGATCGCCCCGGGTATGGCTCCGACCAAGGTGTTCATCGAACTCATCCGCTTCATCGGAGTGTAGATGAAAACGTAGATCGCAACCGTCGCCGCCGTGAGATAGGCCGCCGGGCCGTTCACCATCACCGCTAGATGAATGATGCCGACCGCCGAGAGCACCCACCCGACGGCAAACGCCGTGACCGGATTCATCCGCCGCGAAGGCAGCGGCCTGTCTGCCGTCCGTTTCATAACGGCGTCGAGATCGATCTCCATCAGTTGGTTGAACGCCGCCGAGCCGAACGCCGCCGCCGCCGTGCCGATCAGAGTGTGGAACAGGGTCGCCCACTCTATCGGCATCCCTTTCCGCGCCAACAGATATCCGAACAGCGCCGTGACCAGCACGAAGAAATTCAGCCGCACCTTCATCAGGATTGTCAGATCCTGACGCAGGTTGGGGGTCTTGGTCGTTTCCTCTCCGGCTTCCGTCACGTCGCAAGCATGGGCTATATGCACGCAGCTGTCCCGTTAAAAACCATCCCGTTCGCTGTTAGGATTCGATGTTGTTCGGTGCAGTCACGGAGCGGCGAAGTTAAAAAATCATGATTTTAAGGTCAGGTTCCGTGACAGAAATGTCCCGGCAGTGTGTTCCAGGCGGCTTGCCTATCAATCCGGGACGGCTAGTTTCGGGAAATGAGCGATACAAAAATCGGCAGGCGGGACTGGATGAAGCTGGGCGGCTTGGGCGGCGCGGCGACCTTGCTGGGCGGCTGTACAAAGGCGCCGGCGACGGGCGGAAAAGGCGAGGTGCGCGGCATCGTGTTCATGGTTTCCGACGGCATGAGCAATGGGGTGCTGACCATGGCCGAGAATTTCTCCCAAATCGAGCGGAAAAAAGGAACGCGCTGGTGGGAACTGATCAACGATCCGGTTTCCGCGCGCGGGTTCATGGAGAACAGTTCTGCAGATTCCTACGTCACCGATTCCTCCGCCGCATCCTCGGCATGGGGCGGGGGGGTGAAAATCAACAACGGCATGGTCAACATCCGCCCCGATGGCACCGAATCCACGCCCATCCTCCGCCACCTGAAAAAACTGGGCCGCCGCACCGGACTCGTCACCACCGCGACGATCACCCACGCCACACCCGCCGGTTTCGCCGCCGTGACGGGAAACCGCGATGACGAGCATCTCATCGCGCCGCAATACTTCGGCGTGGTCGATCTCCTGATGGGCGGCGGGAAGAATTTTTTCTCAGCAGAAAAACGGATCGATTCCCGTGACGCCCTCACGCCTTACACAAAGGCCGGATACGAGCTGATCGAAGACCGCGATGCCTTGCTGAAATCGAAATCCGATAAGGTGCTCGGTCTTTTCAGCGGCAGCCACATCCCTTTCGAAGTGGATCGGCTCAATAACCCCGAGCTGATGAAGAGCATCCCCACGCTAGGGGAAATGTCCGGCGTGGCGCTGAAAAACCTGCTCGGCCATCCGGAGAAATTC
>CAMBTF010000015.1 GCA_945870545.1 Akkermansia muciniphila | reverse complement strand
TCTGGCAAAGGCGGATACACCTGATACGCTCCGTCAATGGGCGCAAGGTCGGAGCTGGACGAGGAAACCATTACGGAAGGCACCCAGCCCACCTCGCCGCTGTCGAGTTCGACTTTCACATAGGATCCGTCGTTGGAAACGATCTTCATGTTGCTGCCAAGGCTGAGAAGCTTGTCAGCATCCTCGCTGCCTTTGGGCTTATCCTTGTAGAAAGCGGTGTTGGGAATGTTCGCGGTTACGAACTGCCCCGGCGATATCGTCGGGCCATAGCTTGTGTCAGGGCTGTTGATCCCTCTGCCGGGAACCCTCAGTGGGTCGAAGTCACCATAACTGCCATTGGGCGAGTTGTAAGTTCCGCAGGCCACTAGGGACAGCGCGACCGGAATGATGCCGTAGGTGGAAAATTTCATTCGAGCGCAATCATTGCATGATCAGCGCGCCGGGTCAACTTTTCAATAGGCCACGATTCAGAGCCGCTCCACCAAGACCTCGACCTCCATCCGGCAGCCCGCGCTGCCGATGTATGATCCATGGATCGGCGCAACATCCCCGTAATCCCGACCCACCGCGATTTTGACGTAGCGTTGGTCTGCGAGAACGGAATTTGTCGGGTCGAACCCGATCCAGCCTGTCTCCGGCAGATATACCTCACACCATGCGTGCGAGGCCTGCGCTCCAACCAACGAGTCACGCCCACCCGTCAGGATGTAACCGGAAGCGTAGCGCGCGGGTAAGCCGATGGCGCGGCACATGCCGATCATGACGTGGGTGAAATCCTGGCAGACCCCTTTCCGCAACGCGAACGCCTGCTCAAGGTGCGTCTCCACATCGGTCGTCCCCGGCTCGTAGGTAAACTCCTCGTGAATCCAGCGCATGATCGCCGCCGCTTTCTCGAACACCGCTGTTTCCGCCATGGTCAGATCCAGCGCCTGCCTCCAGATCTCCGGCGGCAGGGAGACCCACCTGCTTTCCAGGAGATACTGCCAGCAATGCTCGCGGATCGTGGGATCATCATAGCAATCCATGCCGTCCGAGTAGCCGCGGTTCGTGATATGGAGCGGCAGGTTGCGGACTTTCACCATGCTCTCGATCTCCAACCGGTCGTGCTCGCTGCTGAGCTCGAAGTGGTGGGTCACGTTTCCGAAAAGGTCGTCGAAGCGCCGTAGCCGGGTCGCGGGAATGACCTTGATGAAGGCGCTGAGCGTTCTCTGGAAAAGGAAATCGCGCGGCTCGAGGTGGAGCGTATTCACGCTGTTGCGCACCGCTCCCGCGTATCGGAAAACTGTCCGGTGCCTGACCGCGAGCGTGATCCCCGCGCAGTCCGTTTCGGTTTCACCGGTCATTGCTGGGGCAGCTCCTGGATATGCCGGAGCGTGGAAAGGGCCGGAATCTCGGGCACCCTGGATTCGATCCGCTCGGGCATCAGCACATAGGTTTCGAAAATCTCCCCGGCGATCTTGTTGAGCTTCGCCTGGATCTCATCGAGAAAAAGGTGCAGCCCGTCCTCGGGGATATCCTCGGGTTTTCCGAAGTTGAGGGTGGCGAGCATCATGCCGCATTCGCGCTCGGATTCATTCGAGTAGGTGCCGCGCGAGGTGCCGGAAATGCGGTGCAGCGCCGCGTCCACCTGATCGATGCAGTATCTAACAGACCGAGGGAAATCCGGCGAGAACAGCAGGAACGCCATCACCGTACGCGAGGTGATTTCCTGCCGCGTCGCGCGGAAAGCACCCATTGCGCCGCAGGAGCTGAGGATGGCGGACCAGTGCAGCACGCCCGGCGAGGCGCGTTCGAGTCCCTCCGCGCCTTTCGGGAAATAGGTGGAGATATCGAGGAAACGGGTGGTCTTGTCCGCGCGCTCGAGGTGCCGTCCGAGCGACATGAAATCCCAGCGCCCGTCCCGCGCCGTCGTCGAGTCAGAGATGCCGAGAAAGGTCATCGCCGCGCGGCGCACCCTCTCATAATAGCGCGGCGGGTTATTGGCGAGAAGCTGGGCGGACTCCTCGGACTTCGTGAAAAGGTAGAGCGAGTTCAGCTCCTCCCACAGGTCGTCGGAAAGCTGGTCGCGCACCGTCCGGGCGTTTTCCCGCGCCAATCCGATGCATGAGACAATGCTGTTCGGGTTGCGAGTGTCGGTGGTCAGGAAACGGATCACCTGGTAGCTGCCGACATCATCATAAAGCTTATGGAAAGCCTCCTCGTCGCCGGTGCTCAGGATGATGGGATTCCAGAATCCCCGCAGCCGCTCGCTATCGAGGCTTTCGAAATCGAGGAGTACCTGCTCGTTCACGTCGATGAGGCGCGCGAGGTTGTCGGCGCGTTCGACATAACGAACCATCCAGTAAAGTGTGTTGGCTACGCGGGAGAGCATTCGTTCGGTAAAAAAGTTTTTTTTATTTGAGCACCCAGGTGTCCTTGCTGCCGCCGCCCTGGGAGGAGTTCACGACCAGCGAGCCTTTCGTCAGCGCCACGCGCGTCAAGCCTCCGGGCACGATTTTCACGTCCTGGCCGTAGATGATGTAAGGCCGCAGGTCGAGGTGGCGGCCGTCCATCGCGCCGTCGCACCAGGTGGGGGATTGGGAAAGGGAAACGACCGGCTGCGCGATGTAATTGCGCGGATCCGCTTGGATGAGCTCGCGGAATTTCTCGATCTCCGCCGAAGTCGCCTGCGGGCCCATCAGCATGCCGTAGCCGCCGGATTCGTTCGCCGCTTTCACCACCAGCTCGGGGAGGTGCGCCATGATGTGTTTGTAGTCCGCTTCCTCGGAGGCGAGGAAGGTCGGCACGTTCGGCAGGATGGGCTTCTGGCCGAGGTAATACTCGATCATGCGTGGCACAAAATAATAGATCACCTTGTCATCCGCCACACCCGTGCCGACGGCGTTTGCCAGCGCGACGTTGCCCGCCTTGTAGGCGTTCATCAGGCCGGGCACGCCCAGCACCGAGTCTTTCCGGAAGACCACGGGATCGATGAAATCATCGTCGATGCGGCGGTAGATCACGTCCACGCGCACCAGCCCTTTCGTCGTCCGCATGTAAACGAAGCGGTCGATCACCACCAGGTCGCGGCCCTCCACGATCTCGATGCCCATTTTCCGGGCGAGGTAGCAGTGCTCGAAATAGGCGCTGTTGTAGCAGCCGGGCGTCAGCAGCACACACACCGGCTCGCCCTCGCGGCGCGGGGAGATGTGGTGGAGCATGTTGAGCAGATCGCGCGGATAGGAATCGACCGGACGCACGCCGACGGAGTCGAAGAGCGAGGGGAAAGCCCGCTTCAAGGCATTGCGGTTCTCCAGCAGGTAGGACGCGCCGGAGGGGCAGCGGCCGTTGTCCTCGAGCACGTAGTAGGTGCCGTCGCCGCCGCGGATCAGGTCGCTGCCGCAGATGTGGATGTAGATGTCCTTCGGCACATCCACCCCGCGGAATTCCTTGCGGAAATGCTTCGCGTTCTCGATGTAATGGCGCGGGATGACCTCGTCCTTGAGGATATTTTGGTCGTGATAGACGTCGTGAAGGAAAAGGTTGAGAGCGAGGATCCGCTGAGTCAAACCCGCCTCTAGGTGAGTCCACTCCTCCGCCGGGATCACGCGCGGGACGGGATCGAACGGGAAGATGCGCTCCGAGCCGCGGTTGTCGTGATAAACGTTGAACGTGATCCCCTGCCGCATGAAATACAGCTCGCTGGTCGCTTTCCGGGAAAGGAATTCCTTGTTCCCGAGCTGCTGAAACTTCCGGTGCAGGGGCTCGCAATGTTTCCTGACTTTCCCGTCGGGGGAGAACATCTCATCGTAAAATTTATCCGCCGTGTAGCCTTCGAACATCGAATCGTTGGGTTTGTGATCTCTCCACCCATAGCATCCCCCGCGCCAAAGCCTGTGGTTAGCCGATTTCTTTCGTCCCCCCGGTCGAAATTTCCGCTACCACCATAAAAACGCACCCGCCAGGCGGAGTCATCGGGCCGAAGCCAGCCGCCAGAACACTCAGAACGGCTTGCGCAGCCCGAGGTAGGCGGCGGCGGTGGCGGCTACGAGGCAAAGCGCGAAGACCATCCACGGAGCCAGTAATTTACGCTTCGCGAGGACGGGAGCCACGCCGATGAAGAGCCAGAGGCCGAGCTTCACCATCCACCACTGCTGGTCCATCGGCGGCTTCTCCAGCATCGCGAAACCGATCAGCAGGATCAGGACAAGCGAAATGCCATGCAGCATGGAGGCGGATTTGCCTTTCGAACCCGCCAGCATGGTGGCACCGAGCGAGGAAAAAAGGGCGAAGACACCGGCGAGGTGGAGGGTTTTCAGAATGAATGGATCCATGGCGGCGGAGCTTCAGCGGGCGGCGGGGACGAATCAAGCGAAACCCTGAAAGTTGTATCTGCTGAGATCCGTAATAGAATGCGTTTATGAAACGGAAACTCGCATGGATCGGAGCGATTCTCTCGGGATTGTATCTACTCATCATTGGGCCATTGCCTTTCCCGGTGATGGATCCGCTGCCGTTCATCGATGAAGTCGTCGCCCTCGGCTTTTTCCTGAAATGCACCTCATACCTAGGTTATGACCTTAGGAAATGGTTGCCCTTCATCGGAAAAAAAGGCAAATCCAATACAGCTCCCCGCCCGGCGGGTAAGAAAGATGTCACGATCGACGTTTGAGAACCTTGCCCCTGCACCCCCATCACCAACATGTCCAAAGAAATCGACCTCGACACCCAGCCCGCCGGAAAAGGACTACCATGGTTCCTGACTCTCACCGGCCTGCTCACTATCGGCGGCATGATCGCTATGCCCTTTCTCGCCGGTGAACCGGATGGGGAAAAAATGCCGGACATCGTGCGTTTCCTCGGTCGTTTCCATCCCGTCATCCTGCACCTTCCCATCGGGATTTTCTCGCTGATCCTGCTCCAAGAGTTGCTGGGGATGTTTTCCAAGGAGAAACCGCAACGCGGCATCCTGCCGATCTTCTTCGGCGCGGCCAGCGCGGTGGCGGCGGTGATCGCCGGTTTCCTGCTTTACCAAGGCGGCGGCTTCGAGGGCGAGTTGGTCGAGGATCACCTCTGGGGCGGGCTAGGCTTTGCCTGCGCCGCGGTTCTCACGCTGATCGTGAAAGCGTGGAGCCTCGCGCCGACCGCCTCGCAGGCGTTCTACCGCATCCTGCTTTTCGGTAGCGTCGGTGTCATGGGCTATGCCAGCCACGACGGCGCCTCCATCACCCACGGCCCCGATTACCTCACCGAATACGCCCCGAACCCGATCCGTAAAGCCCTCGGCCTGGAGCCTAAGGTGGAGGAAAAAGAAATCCCCGCCAAGCCGCTGGAGGAGCAGGTCGTCTATGCGGACATCGTCCAGCCCATCCTCAACAAGCGTTGCGTGGAGTGCCACAAGGAAGGCAAATCCAAGGGCAAGCTGCGGATGGACACCTTCGAGATGCTCGTGAAAGGCGGCAAGGAAGGCTCAGCCATCGAGCCGGGCAGCGCCGAGGACAGCAACATTGTCATTCGCCCCGAACTGCCGATGGACGACGAGGAACACATGCCGCCCGAGGGCAAAAAGGACATCGAGGAACACGAGCTCGCGATCGTGAAATGGTGGATCAACGAAGGGGCAGATCCCGCGAAAAAAGTCGGCGAGCTGAAGCTGACCGAAGAGATCCGCGCGGCGATTGGTAAACTGGATCTAGGCATCGGTGCGAGCGAAGTGGCCGTGGCAGAAGAGGTCTCCGACCTGCCGTCGGACGATCTCCGCGCCACGGTCAGTAAACTCAGCGCCGATTTCCCCGGCGGCCTGAGCTTCGAGTCGCAATCCTCCGCAAACCTCACCTTCACCGGCGTTTCCCTGCGGAAAAACCTCACCGACGAGCTTTTCGCGAAACTCTCCCCCGTGATCCCGAAGATGGTCACGGTCGATCTTTCCGCCACTTCGGTGACGGACGCGTCCATCGCCAAGCTCGCCACCGCCACGAATCTGCGCATGGTGCGCCTTTCCGAAACCGGTATCACCGACGCCTCGATGGACACGCTCGCAAAGCTCACGAAACTCGAATCCGTGAACCTCTACGGCACCAAGGTCACCGACGCGGGCGTGAAGAAACTCACTGCCCTCCCTAACCTGAAGCGCCTCTATCTCTGGCAAACGGCGGTCACGCCGGAAGCCATCGCGGAGATCAAGAAAGCGCTGCCCGCCGTGGAGATTGTAACGGGGGTTTGAGGCCTTGGACTGCTACAGCCTGCTGTAGCTTTCCGTGTGACAGCCTGCCTGCCCGCCATAGCTTCAGCAAAGGCTGGGCTGTCCACGGCGGAGGACTGGGAGGGATCGCGCAGCAAGATGCCAATGCCGTGCGGCTCGCAGCAGGCTGCATGGCCGAAAGCTACAGCAGGCTGTAGCAGTCCAAGCTTCTCACTCCTTCAGCTCCGAAAATTTCTCCGCGTTCTTCATTTCCAGTTTCGTCCAGGGCGCGTCGTCCTTGTCGGCGAGGTTCAGCGGTGCGGCTAAAATCCCTTTCTCGGAGGCATCGTGCAGGGCGGCGACGACGGCAGCGGGATCGAGGCGGTTGAGGGGCTGGGCGGTGTAGCCCGCGCCGATGTCCGCGCCGTCCGAGGAGCGCGTCTCGAAGTGGAGGTGGGCGGGATAAGATCCGTTGCCCGTGCCGACGGTGCCGATCACTCCGCCGCGCGCAACGAGGGTGTTGAGCGTAGTTTTAATCTCGTCGAGGTGGGCATACATCGTGTGCACGGGTTTCCCCGCCGGATCACGGTGGGCGAGCACGACGATTTTTCCCCAGCCCGGCGAAGGCTCACCCGCATAGACCACCAGGCCGTCGCCCGCCGCAAAAACGGGATCACCGAGATCCGTGTTCATGCCGCCGATGCCGTTGAGATCGTCCCCGGTGTGGTGGCCGCCGCGCTTCTGGTTCATTTCCCAGAATTTCTGGGCGTTGTAAACGAGCGCGCCGTTTTCCGAACCCATCGGCGTGTCCATGCGGCTGGCCGTCGGGACTTGGTTCGCCTGCCAGGCGGAGAGGAAATGGAAACGCATGTCGGGCTGGCCGCTCTCGGGCATCGCGAAGGGCGCATCCGAATCCTGGAAGCCGACCAGCTTCTCCTCCGGCGCGGCCGTCCGCGAACTCCGCCACACCGCATAGCCGACGATCCCGGCGGCGAGGACGAGAGTAATGAGCAGGCGGGCGGCTTTCACGGGATGGGATACGGGGTGCGGGCGGTGGATGTTTTCAGTGTTCAGTTTTCCGATGGCAGGTCAAACTTTCCGGGCATGGATGTGGAATTGGAGAAAAGCGTCGCCGCACTGAATTTGGATAGGATGGAACGGCACATCTTTCTCTGCGCCCAGCCGACCGAGGCAAAATGCTGCGATCCCGCCGAGGGCGCGCGTTCATGGGAGTTCCTGAAACGCCGGCTCAAGGAACTCGGCCTCGCGGGAAAGGGCGAAAAGGTCATCCTGCGCACGAAGGCGGATTGCCTGCGGGTCTGCATGAAGGGGCCGGTGGCGGTCGTGTATCCGGAAGGCGTCTGGTATCACTCCTGCACACCGGAAGTGCTGGAAAGGATCATCACCGGTCACCTTGTCGGAGGCGTGCCGGTGGAGGATTTCCGCATCGGAAAATAAAGGAGAGCCGTGCCTTTGGCCGGCTTTTGCAACGACTACGAAAGAAGCCGGCCAAAGGCACGGCTCTCCATCAGCAAACGAGTTCCCTCACCAGCGCGGGGCCCTGATAAACGAAGGACGTGTAGATCTGCACCAGATCCGCTCCTGCCTTGAATTTCTCCTCCGCATCCGCCTTCGAGGAAACGCCGCCGACACCGATAATCGGGATTTTCCCGGAAAAGGCGGATGCGAACGCGGCGAGGACGTGGTTCGATTTCTCGAAGACGGGTTTCCCCGAAAGCCCGCCCGCCTCGTTCGCCCACGGGTGATCCTTCACAAGCTCACGATCCAGCGTGGTGTTCGTGGCGATCAGTCCTTCGAGGCCGCCGTGGAGAAATGCGGCGGCGAGATCCGCTACCTGCTCGTCAGTCAGATCGGGCGCGACCTTAAAGAGGATGGGCACGCGTTTCCCATGGCGGGCGGCGAGGTTTTCCTGCGATTTTTTCAAGGTCTCCAACAGCCGCGCGGAGGAGTCGGCGGCCTGCAGATCGCGGAGACCGGGGGTGTTCGGAGAGGAAAGGTTCACCGCGATGTAATCCGCCACCGGATAGGCTTTTTCTAGGCAGGCGAGGTAATCGTCGGCCGCATTCTCATTCGGGGTGTCCTTGTTTTTCCCGATGTTGAAACCGATGGGGCCGGTGAAGGACTTGTGGGCGCGGACGTTGGCGACGCCCGCGTCGATGCCAGGGTTGTTGAAGCCCATGCGGTTGATGATTGCCTCCTGGGGGATGAGCCGGAACAGGCGAGGCTTGGGATTCCCCGCCTGCGGACGCGGCGTGATCGTGCCGATCTCGATGAAGCCAAAGCCGAGCCGCCCGAGCGCATCGATGGTGTTGCCCTCCTTGTCGAGCCCCGCCGCGAGGCCGATGCGGTTCGGAAACTTCAGGCCCATCAGCTCCACAGGCTTGCCCTGGGGAAGGGGTTCGGAAAGGGCTTTGAGCAACCCCGTTTTCTCCGCGAAACGCAGCCCCGCCATGCTGGCGTGGTGGGCGGTTTCGGCATCCAGCGAGAACAAAATTTTCCGGGCGATAGGATAGGCGGCAGCAAGCACGCGGCGATGCTGGCCGAATGCGGTGAATCTGCAAATCCTGAATCACTCCCGTTCCGCCAAGTGTGATCTTTTAGATTAATGGCCACCGCAGCCGAAAACCTGCGGCGGCAGGGTGCTTCAATCAAGGAGGATGCGGGAGCTTCAACGCGCCACGCGGCTCTTCGCCAGCAAGCCCCGGATCCGCGCGAGATCGGTGGCGCTGGTCTTGGCCACGAAGCCGCGGGCATGCGCAAAATGGACATCGGGCTCCCCGGAAATGCGCGCGAAATCCATCCCGAGATCGTCGTTGTAGCGGGACAGCGCGAAGCCCGCACCGCGCCGGTCGGGGTAAACCATCGCAATCACCTGCTTTTCCTCCGGCAATCCCGATGCATAGCGCGCCAAGCCCGCCGAAGCGTCCTCCGAGAAATTTTCCGCCCGGGGCAGGAACAGCACCCGGAAATCCCCTGCCTCATGGCTCATTTCCCAGATCTCACTCAGCCGTGCGATCTCATTGAGCTTTTCCCGCAGCGATCTCAGGTAGCCGATCAGGTCCCCACCGACCCAGCGCATCACTTCCCACATTGGCTCGCCGGCGCGGATTTCCGACATTCCGGCGAAACGCCTCAACAGCGTCAGATCCACAGTGGAATTCAGCTTCGCCAGCAGCGTCCGCTCCACACCGAGCCACGCCGCCGTTTCCACCGGCCCGCGGGTATCGAACCACTCCGCCACCTCCAGCCAATCGCAGTAGAGCTTCGCATCCCCATACAGCCCTTGAGCCATCAGCACCAGGCTCAGCGAGCAAACCGGCGGGTGATCCTTGGGGAACTGATGGTGGTCGAAATTCCCGCGCGCGGCATCGTCCTCGCCGCCGACATCGACGACGGCCAGCGCCGGATTGTCGAGATCCGCCTGCGTGGGTTCTCGCCGGAAAATCGGCGCTTCGTGGACGGCGACCAGCAGGCAGCACGCGAGGAACTCGTCCTTATGGGCGCTGCCCGGATGCGTCAGGATTCCGGAAAATTTACTCATAGCCGAAGGACAAGGCAGTCTTTCGCCCCGCGATGCAAGCGCTTTCCGACACGGAGGAGGAGTCAGTCAAACTCCGGCGTCTTGTGCCGCGTGAAATAGCCGTTGCCCAGATACATCGGATATGGGTGATCGGGCAGCGGCCCCGCATCCGGGGGCAGGGGGATGTAAGACCATCGCGCGTCCTCCGGCTGCGCGTAGTCGATGTTCACCGGCGTGCCGATGGAAACCATGTGGAAAAACTTGGGCGCGAGGTTCTCGTGCATCCTGATGCATCCGTCGGTGGTGCACGGGGAATGCCGCACCCAGCCGGTGTGGAACCCGTAGGACGGCTTGAACTCGCTCCAGTAGGGCATCGGCGCGCCCTTGAACGACCAGCCGGAGGGCTTGTTTTCGATGCCGCATTTCCGCACCTGCTTCCCCCTGTAAGCGTAGCCGCGGGCATGGTCCCGGTGCTTGTGCTCTTTCCTGGAAATCCTGAATGTGCCGGTGGGTGTCGGCGTATCCTGCCTGCCCACGGAAACGGGCATCACCATCAGCATTTTCCCGTCCTCCATCACGTAGGCCCGCTGCTTGCTGAGCGATACCTTGACACTCACCTCCGACGGGTTTTGCGGCCGCTTGGCCGGGCGGTCGTAAGCCTGGTAGGCCTCCAGTCCTCCGCCCCTCTTCGCCCTCATCGAGCAGGAGGAAGATGCCACCACGACCACCGCTCCCAGCAATACGGCCAATACTGTTTTCGCGTTCACGGCTTCGATTCAGCGGCACCCCGCGGTGGACGGCAAGAATCCGTTTCCGGAAAACTCCCGGTTATTTCAGGCGCTCCCATTCGGTCACTTTTCCGCCGATGAACCATACGGTGCTTTTGCGGTATGGGACATAGACGATTTCCGTCCCGTAGTAGCCACCTGCGCGCGAATAACCGTGCGGATGGATGCGGTCGTATCGGTAGCTGTCGTAAAACGTGTTCGTCATCACAGGTTGCGTGCCGATGTATTCCCAGCGCTCAGTCCGCCCCTTTCCGCTGAAGCCCTCCATCCTGCTCGATGGATTCCCCCAAGCCAGCGCCACAGCCGACATATCCATCCCTTTCCCGATCTCTCCGCGCTGCACCAGCTCCTTGTGCTCATCGCTGAGCTTCTCGAAGGCCAGCGGCTTCTCGGCAATGCGCGCCGCCGGCGTCGATGGCGCGCATGAAAGGGTAAGGAGGCATAAGGAAACCGAAAACAGATACACGAGGGATTGTTTCATGCCCGAAGCTTCGCACGGCGAGCGGCGGTATGCAAACCGCATCCTCCTCCATGCCGTGAGCGCGGAAATGATTTTTCACAAAACATTAAAGACGGGCTTGCCAACTCGGAAAGCGTGCCTCCAATCTTCGTCCGAACGTTTCAACGAACCATCCAGCACCCTTACATGTCCGAATTATTAGAAGAAGAAGAACTCACCTCCGCACTCAAGAAATGCCCTGAGTGGGAATACGAGAAAAAGCACATCACCCGCACCATCGAGTTCGAGGAATTCATGGAAGGGATCGATTTCGTCAACGACGTGGGCGAGATCTCCGAGGAGGCACAGCACCATCCCGACATCACGATCAAGCACACCAAGGTCACGCTCAAGCTGACGACCCACGATGTCGGAGGCGTCACCGCACTCGACATCCAGCTCGCGCAGCGCATCGACAACCTCGTCGATTGAGTCAGCGCGGCATCATCAGATCGTCGTCCGTGAGGCCGGTGATTTCCCTCAAGCCACTGAGTAGCTTCTTTAGGGTGATGAAAAGGAACACCATGACAGGCACGCCGATCACTAAGAAACCCCAGCCGGTGATCTGCGCCACCTTTTCGTTGTAAACCTCGCGTGCATCCGTCGCCGCGTGATTGAGATCACCGAGGAACCACATCGCCATCCCGAAGTTCATCAGCATACTAAGAAAAAACGATACGGCGAAGAGAATGGTGGCGTTGAGAATCACCTTGCGGTAGTCCGCTTCCCTGCCCAGCTCGCCCACTTTTTTCTCGATCTTCGGGATGTCGAAGACCGTGTCGTTGTAAAGGAACGTCCGCAGTAACGGAGTTTTCGACCAATGCGACGCGATGATCGCGATGCCGAGGACGAAGGGGATCGACGCCTCCTTGAGACCGAAAAGGACCGCCGCGTGTTCCTTTACCGTGCCGTCTTTGTTCCAGAGGAAAAGCGTCAGTCCACCCGTCAGGAGCACGGAAAAGAATCCAAGGCTTGAGAAGAAATTCATCTTCCGCGTCTTCACGAAAAACCACACGCCGTAACCGATAGGGAAAGCCAGCGCCACGAACAGCGCCTTGAGCGGACCGATGTGCCAGAGCTTCGCCTCGTCCTGCATCGCAGGATCCTTGCTCAGGTAACTCAACGCCAGCACGGGGATGAGCACGTTGATCAGGATATTCGCGAGCGGATGCTCCTGTGCCGGGCTGGGTTTTTTCTCTTCAGTCGTCATGGGGAAAAATTTCGGTGGTAGCAAACACATAGATTCCGCATCATGAAAGCCCAAACCCTCATTAAGGAGGTCAACTTATCTGCGGACGAATAGTAAGAAATCTAACCACAGATGGACGCAGATACACGCAGATGGAAGAGAACCCCCGTAAAATTTGTCTTCAAAACTGACTTTTTTAATCCCCAGCACTGGGTGTGATCTTCTTATCAGCGTTCATCTGCGTCCATCTGCGGTTCAATTTTCCCATTCGTGAAAATTCGTGTCATTCGTGGTTGGATCTTCCGCGCGCCGTTTTCTGGATTGGCGTTCCGCCGCACTCCGATACGCTCCCTGCAACATGAAAACTTTCCGCCCCGCTATCCTCCTCGCCGCGCTGCTCACCGCCTGCGCCCCCGGCAACCCTCCCGCCGCAGGAAACGCCGCGCCCGCCACCCACCTCACCGCCGCGCAAAAAACCTCGATCGGAAGGAAAATCTGGCAGAACGAATCCGGCGGCACCGCGGAGGGACTCACCGCATGGAACGTCGGCGAGGAATTCCCCTCGCTCGGCATCGGCCATTTTATCTGGTATCCCGCCGACTTCAACGGCCCCTTCAAGGAATCGTGGCCCGATTTCATCACCTACGCGGAAAGTAACGGAGCCACCCCCCCCGCCATCGCGAAACGCGCCGACGCACCATGGAATTCGCGCGCCGAGTTCCAGCGCCAGTTCAACTCGGCGGAAATGAGCGGCCTGCGGAAATGGCTGGCCTCCACCGTGGGAGTGCAAACGGATTTCATCATCGCCCGCTCCCGCGCCGCCCTGCCGAAAATGCTCGCCGCCGCGCCCACCTCCGAACGCGCGAAAATCCACGAAAACTACCGCAAGGTCTCCACCTCGCCGCAGGGCACCTACGCCCTCATCGACTACGTGAATTTCAAGGG
>CAMBTF010000014.1 GCA_945870545.1 Akkermansia muciniphila | reverse complement strand
TTCGCAGGAACCGTGCGGGCCGGGGACGATTTTCTCGGAGGCGGCGGCTTTCATCTGCGAACTCCAGTATTCGACGACGCCGTCGGAACTTTTTGGCGTATCGCGCTTGCCGCGGTCGCCGATGATCGAGTGGTGGGGGACTTCGAGGGGCTGGTTTTCCAAGACCTGGTAGGTGGGGTTCTTGGGGGAAAGTCCCGTGACGCTGTTCGGTATGCGTTTCGCATCGCCGGTGATGATGCCTAGAGAATCACCCATGGCGCTGGTGACGGTGGATGTGATATCGAGGGGCAAGGCGATGAGGCGCATAGCCAGGGTTCCGACGGTTCCCACAGCCATCTCGCTGCCGCGGTGCGGGGTGCAGATGAATATGGTACGACCTACGTGCGGGTTGGCGGTGAAGCAGGTGGAGCGATCTACGAGGTCGCCCGGTTTCACCTTTGCGAAGAAGGCGGAGGCTTTTTTCTCTCCGATCGCATCCCAGTCACTGCGATCGACCGAGGTGACCTGCACACGGGAAAGGATGCCGCCCATACTGTGCCCGACGAGGACCGCGTCGCGCGCCGCAGGGTGTTGCCCGTAGAATTTCACCAACTCTTCACGCAGGCGCAAGGCTGAGTAGAGCGGCGGGTTCCCGGTAGGATAGGCGAAGACCATGCATTGATAGCGGCGGCGGAGTTCGGGATCGGTCTCCAGTTCGTTGATGACGTTGCGCCACATGCGGGGGGTGGAGATGAGGCCGTGAACGAAAACGAGTGGGATGCGATCCGGATCATAGGGCTGGAGCATGTAGAGTCCGGTGATGTTCATGTGTTCCGCCACGCGCAGCGCTCCCATGAAGCCCTCCACAAGATCGTTTTTCTGCGGATAGTAGGCCAGCGGTGCGGAGAAATCGGCATCCAGTAGGCGGTCTTTGCCCGCGACGCGGCTTTTCGTTTTTACGGTCGGATTGATCAAGCTGAGGACGGCTTCGTTGCCCCTGAATTCTAGCGCGGCTGTCACCGGCGCGGTGACACCGACACGCGGCGAAAACGCCTCCAAGGGTTCCGTTTTCCTAATACCCACCAGCGCTCCGCCCACGCCATCTTGGCGGTTTCTGCGGTCGATGGTTTTCAGATCCACCTCCTCCGCTGGGGTGAAGGAGGTGAAATACGCGGGATTCCATTGGCCGTCGCGAGTCTTCTTCGCGAAGCGTAGGCGGTAGGTGGTGTCTCCGGAGCTGAGTGTCAGTGGGCGGTTCCACAGCGAGCCTTGATCCGCGCTACGTAGCAGTATGGTCAGATCGGCGGCGGCCTTGTTGTAAATCGAGCGGGCGGCGGCGCCGGACTCAGGCGAGTCGAGCAATACGGAAGCCTCGCGTGCGGCCTGCAGGTAGAGAGCCGCGCGCTGTTCCGGCGTGGCTTTCAGTGAAGCTGCCTGCTGCATGGAGACGACGGCGGCGCGGTGTGATCCCTCGGCGGGCGGCAGGTCGGTGGGAGCGCATGAGCCTAGCGCGAGGATAGCGTAAAGAGGAAAAAAGGGGAGTTGCGATTTCATGCGGGACTTCATTGGACTTGCGAATGGATAAGATTTGTGAGGAAGGGGCAAAGGGAAAGCTCGCTGTTAGATCGCTTGGGGTTCAACAGCGGGGATATGATTTTCATAATAACGGATAAGCGACGTTAACGCACTTCCAGCCCTTTGCGCTGAGTTCGCTGGCAGCGGCTGCCGAGAGTTTTCCGGTGTGCAGCAGGACTTTGGGGGCGTTTCCGAGGTCATCGCGGGTCGCGAAATGGGCGACCTCCTCTGTCCATGTCACATGATCGACGGGCGCGGGGACATGGAGTTCGCCGTTCGAGTGGATTGCTCCGGGCAGGCGACCCAAGACCGCGAGGGAGGTGTATGAGGCGGCACCAGACCGTTGGTGCTCCGCGAGGATGGATAGCGCGGCGATGAGGAAATCCACCTGTTCGGGCGTTTCGCAGGCATTGACCTGCCGTATGATAAGATCGCGGCCTTTGGTTTTGGAAAGGGTTTCCAAGGCGAGCACGATGCGGTGGCGGCGGGTGCTGCTGAGCGGGCCGTAGAGCTGGAAGGTCTTGATGTTCTCGTCGCTGATACCCATCGCAGCCAGCGAGCGTCCGTCGCGGAGTGCGAGCTCGGACTGGGTCAACGCGTAGGTATCCTCCGGGATTCCGATCATGTTGGTTGCGGCCACAGCCACGCCTGCGGAAGCAACCGCAGCCCCTACGCGCAGAGGTAGGCCACCCGCGAAGAAAGCCCATGTGACCTTGTCCATTTCCTCCTGGAGACGCGCGTTGTCGGAATACGGATCGACGCCCAGCTGCCTTGCGGTATCGAGCTTCGCCTTGTCGAATCCTGCGGCATCCCTGGCGGCGTGGCCGATCTCGGATCCGGAGGGGGGCGGGCCGTCATTTTCAATGCTGTCCTTCACCTTTCCGCCTGCGCGTCCGATGGCAGAGCCGACCTTAGTAAAAAAATGGCCGACGGTGGCGGGAGCCTGTTTTACGGATTCCACCGGGTTGGTGACGATGTTTTTCACCGCATCAACGGGTTGCGTGAGGGAGCGTTTCATGCCTTCCGCGAAAAGGTCGCCCTTGCTTGTTTCGACGAGTTTCTTGATCGCCCGGATCTCGGCGATGCGGCTTTTCGCCTGCGGTACACCGATGGCCTCGAAGGTTCCGAAATCGCTGTCGATTTCAAAGTGGGCCAAGAAGCCGTCCGTGGCTACGTGATCGCGCACGCGGTGTGATTCGCCGCGCAGGAGGTCGGCGGGAAGTAGCTCGGAGGCGTTGAGCAGCACGCCGCCTTCATAGCTGACATCTGTTTGTGCGGATGCGAGAGGGGAAAGAGCCAGGACGGCGAGCGCGGGTATTTGGATGAATTTCATGGAGCTGGATTATGTCATTCTTTCGAGAAATCTAGTCCTGGATCTCCATCGGGTGCACCGACGAGCGCGAAGTGTAACGAGTTACTTTCCTTTAACTCCACAGCAGAGACCATCTGGGTATCGTCGCTGGTGAGCACGAGCAGTCCTTTGTCATCAAGGCCGTAGGTTCCCTTGAGTTGACTGGACTGACCTGCGTTTACGAATGCCCAGGTGTAATCACCGGCTGCGGTCATGGTGAAATGGATCTTGCCGTCTGCACCGCGGTCGCTGACCCAGGTGCCGACGAGTTGATCGGGCTCCACGGGTGCAGGTCTGGCCGGAGGTACGGCATCGGACGCTCCGGCATCAGGGATGGAGGCGGCGGTTAGATCGCGGAGTTGGCGTGAAATATTGTCCGCCGGTTGTAGTTCCGATGCTTTGGAGAACTCGGCGTTGGCCTGCTCCATGTGGTCGCAGACCATGTAATGGTAGCCTAACAGGAAGCGTGCATCCGCTTTTTCGGGAGCACTTTTGGTGTATGCTTCCAGTTTGCCGAGCTGGTCGCTGTAGGTTCCTGAGCTTGTGTAGAAACCGACCATGGTGTCCCAGCCCCAGCCGGGTCCGGACGCGAGTACGGGATTGAGAACGCCCGCGGCATCCGAGTATTTTCCCAACGCGAAGAAAACCAGCGCACGGTATTCGTGTAGGGTGACATCACCCGGGGTGTGGGCGATCGCCTCGTCCACGGCCTTGGAGGCGGCGAGGTAGTCGCCTTTTCGGAAGGCCGCGCGTGACCGCTCGAGAGCTTCGTTGGACTTGGTTTCGGCGAGTTCGGCGGCCTTCTCATCGCCGGGAGGGTTGGCGGCGGCGGCGACTGATACCGGCTGCGTGTAGGTGATGTAGGTATTCTGCACAGGCGGCGCAGGATAGGGGTTTTTGTATGATTGGTAACCCATATCGTAGATCAGGTTGCCCATGCTCCATACCGCGATGCCCCACATGAAACCGGAGGCGAAATCATTGTCGGAGTAGTACCAGTGGCGGCGGTAGTAGCTGTTGTTCCAGCCGTATCCCCAATGGCCGTGATGCCAGGTATGGCAATAACCGGCGCCCCACCACGGGCTAGCACCCCAGTAGTTTGGGCGGTAGGAGAAATTGTTGTTCAGGCTGTAGTTATTGTTGATGTTGATGTTCGTGTTGTTACCCCAGACTCCGTGATTCCCGCCCCAGCGGTTGCTGTCCCAGTCGCGGCGGTTGGCCGGAAGTGTGGACGGACGATTGAGTCCCATGTTGCGGCGGTTAACGTTGACCTTGTCGATATGGATGTTGGTACGATCTCCGGTATTGATTTTGTTTTGGCCAATGTTCGGGCGATTGTCCGGACGGTTTGGATAAGTGACCATGCCGGGCAGCGTGTTGGGGCGAGTGTGGCCAGGGCGATCCATGGACGGGCGCGTATCCGGCCTGCGATCGGGCAGTTTGCCGGGGAGCGTATCCGGGCGCTGCACCGGGCGGGTTTCCGGACGCTGGACTGAGGGTCGCTCAGCAGGGCGGGTCTCCGGACGTGGGGCGGGGCGCATTTCCGGACGAGCGGTGGGACGGGCTTCCGGACGAGCGGCGGGGCGAGCTTCTGGACGTGGGGCGGGGCGGGCTTCTGGGCGGAGTGCGGGTCTTGGGGCGGGCTTGGGGGCGGGACGAGCGGCGGGACGTGCGGCGGGGCGTTCGATTTTTGAGCCCGTCATCGGGCTGCGTTTGGGAGTTGCGGCCCCTCCGCGCTCCCGGCGGTCACCGATCGCATGCGAGGTTGGAACGAGCAGGACGCTCGCGATGAGGAGGGCTAAATATACGGGTAAAAATTTCATGATGGGAATCGGTTAGCGGTTAGTCATTGGCGGGTTCCGGTGCTTGGCGCACCCATCTCAGGATTTTGTCGGGTGCTTTCTCACCGTTGACGACGCGTTGGGTGACGGCCCAGATCAGGGTATCAGCGCCTTGCGAGCCGAGCTCTTGGATGGCGCTGAGGGATTCGCCATCGCCGGTGGTTCCTTCGGAGCGGATCATCCAGCCATCATCGGTGCGGATCCATGCGCCATGGTTGAAACCGCCCGCCGCATCGAAGATCCACGAGACGATCTGTTTCTTATCGGCGTCCCAACCGATGCGGATGCTGCCTTCCTGCGGCTCCGCGTCGGGAGTGGTGGCCAGCATTTCGCCGATGACAAATTTCCCGCCGTTGTCCCAACCTAAAGCGAGATCCAGCCGGACACCGTCGGGGGTGCGACATGTCCATTCGCCTTTGAGTATGTCGGCAAGGTCGGAGAGTTGCCCTGCGGCATCGGTGACGTCTCCGAGAGTGCGGGTGCTGGCGATCCGCCAATCAGGCGTGGATTCCTCTTTTACCATGACTGTGGTGAAGGAAGAGGACTGGGGTGGCGCTGTTTCGTCATCCGCGGGAGTGAGGTGAAATACGCCGTCTTCGATGGCGACGTTTGGAGCGACGAACCTGACGGAACCCACTTCGATGGAGATGTGGCGTGGTTCATCGGCGAAGATTTGCTCGTAGCGGGTTTGGATTTCTGCGCGCCCACTGGTAAGCTGATCGCCAGCGAGAGCGGTGATTTCGCCGTCAGCAGTGAAGAGAGCGGCGAGTGCTGCGGCATCCTGACCGTTGTATGCCGTGACAAATTTGGCGGCGGTTTTTTGCAGTGCGGCGATCCTCGGATCCAGTTCCTCAGCGCCGGTTAAGGCACTGCCGAGCAGGGCGGATGTGATGATGCCTGCGATGAGTGGGCTGCACGTTTTCATGGGATGGATGGGGTTGGATCAGAAGCGGTAGTTGAGCCCGATGACTGGGCCGTGGGCGACGGTATCGACGAGGAAGCCGCCATCGGTGAAATCCACACCAAGGCCGCGATAGCCGCCGACAAGTGAGAGGCGATCACTCATGCGGTATCCAAGGGCGAGATTTGCCTGCCAGATGAGATCTGAATTCACACCGAAGCCACCGATATCGCCTCCGCCGTGAAGGAACCAGCGGTCGTTGAGATCCCAAACTCCGTGCATGCCAATGACCGGATCAACCCATGATTTACTGCCATCGGCGGTGACTGGCGGAGCGCCGCCGCTGAGGACAATCTCGGTGGAGAGGTAGCTGTAGCGCATGCCGATAAAAGCGGTGAGTCGCGCGTCTTCCTGTTCGATCACCTGATAACCGGCGTGGACACGACCGAAGAACTGGTCGAAATCCACGTTGCCCCGGGTGAACGGAGCGGCTGCGGCGGGGAGGGCGGCGCTGGAGGACGAGGCACCGTAGATGGCGTCGATGCCGAAGACCCAGCGATCGATGCCCGCCTCAGCGGCAATCATAAAGGCGAATTCGAGTTCCTCAAGGGTGTCCTCGAACGAGATGTCCACGGGCGCGACGCGGCCGGCCACGCCCATGTCACCCTCGGTGGCGGTGACCCATGCGTAGGGGGCGATGGTGAGCCACCAGGCGGAAGACGGCTTTTCCGGTGCCTGGGCGATGGATTGCTCGACGACTGAGGTGCCTGCCAACGCATGGCAGCTGAGTGCGATGGGAATGATGGCGGAACAAAGGTAATACGGATAATTTCTCATAATCATTGGTTGTTCGAATTTTCAGCTCTTGGGGAAAAGGAAGGTAAGTCCTAGGCGCAGCCCCCACTCGGCCCCACCGATAGGGCTTTCCAGATTGTAGCGAGCACCTGCGAAAAACTGGACTGGTTGATCACCAATTTTCACCAGTTGGCTGACCACAAGGTTGACAGGTACGTTCCACTCATTGTTCTGCCAGTTGTAGGTATTCTCCAAATTCAGCGAGTAGGTAGTGGCCTGCGGCGTGGTGAAGCTAACGAAAGGCTGCAGGAATGTGGCGTTGACCGAGCCACGGCTATCATCCCCGGCGACATCCCAGATATGGTTGGCAAGCGCGCCGTAAGTCCACGGCCCATGCTGTTTCAGCACGACGGCGGTGGGGCCTACTCCCCATTTCTCCGTTCCGAGGATGGCATCCGTGGCGGTGGGAATCAGGAAAACAGGGCCGACGCCCCAGATTGGATCACTGGATTTCGGTGAGAAGAAAAAGCTCTGCACGACATCGCCGAGACCGAACTCGTCCGCCGCTCCGCCGGGTAAGATCCCATTTTGTTCGATCACCGGTAGGATGGTGCGCGAGATCAGGTTCCAATCCTCGTTCAGGCCGATGGGAATGACAGGCTGGATATTTGTCGTCCACCGCGTGCCGTCCCCGGGGCCGATGCCGAAGTCGTAGTTGCTCTGGATCGGCACGCTGATGAGATCGGCGACCGGATTGGAGAGTTTCTGGGCGAGATCCGCGTCTTCCGCATGGAGGAGCGGCGTGCCCAACGCGATGGCGAGGTATGGGATACAGGGTTTCATGGGACGAGTGCTGATTTCAGGAACTGGAGAGGACGTGGCAAGGTAGGGAAATGGAAAGCGGCTCCGCGCACGGGGCGCGGAGCCGTAGGATTAAGTTCAGGATTTTTCCCGCCGGAAATCAGCGGATAGACGATGCCCGCGAGAGCCGCGCCGATGATGGGGGCGACCCAGAACAGCCAGAGCTGCGCGATGGCCCAGCCGCCGACAAAGATCGCGGGGCCGGTGCTGCGGGCGGGGTTCACTGAGAGATTGGTGACCGGGATGCCGATGAGGTGGATCAAGGTCAGGCCGAGGCCGAAGCCGTTGGACGCGAATCCGCCTGCGGTGGAGAAACCTTCCTTACCGCTGGCGATCAGATAGAGAACACCGGCGCCCGCGATGCCGCCGATCACCTGCGCCACGAAGTAGGGAATCATTTCCGATTTCGGATGCCGTCCGGCAACCACAAGCCCGACGGTGACCGCCGGATTGAGGTGGCAGCCTGAGATGTGGCCGATGGCATAGGCCATAGTCATCACGGTGAGCCCGAAGGCCAGCGAGACTCCGACAAAACCAATGCCGAGTTGGACCGGATTGTCGCCGGTGGTAAGGAACATCGCCGCGAGGACTGCACTGCCGCAGCCGCCGAAGACGAGCCAGAAGGTGCCGAAGAATTCGGCAATCAGTTTGTTTTTCAGTGTCATGGTATTGGTGGAGTCTGTAGAGATAAGTTAGGGGGGATACTGCTGCACTTTTTCAAATCGGCTTCGTTACTGTGGATCATGGTGGGGAGGCGTCATTTTTCCGATACTTCGAAATCACCTGGCTTCCAAGTGCGGTCGATAGCTGCTTCCGTCGGACCGTAGAGACGGATGATGGCGAAGTAGCCTTTGCCAGGAACGGTCGCAAGCCAGTTGCTTTGCTTGCCCTCGGGTGATTGCTCTCCGAAGAAGAGCTCGGTGCTGCCGTCGGGATTTTGCGTGGGCTTGTCGCGCGAACCGAGCGATGGAAACGGCTGGCCATTGGCGAGGCCAGAGGCATTTTCCGCCTCGTAGAGAGTGACGGACCAGAAGTTCGCGGCGGGGATGTTGGCAGGCAGCTTGAGCCGATATTTTTTCCCGCCGGAGAGGGGTGCACCTTCGGAATCGGTGAATGCGATCATGTAGGCTGCTCCCTTGCCGGGGATCTTCGACAACATGCCGGGACTCACGGAATAGTAGTTGGTGAAAAACCAGATCCGGGCATCGAGGTCGAGGTGGTTGCCGACCGTGTTCTTCCAGGAAAGGTCGAGGCTCTTGAGCGGGCCGGGCGGAGCGATGTTATCCAGAGGATTGATCCACTGCCGGTCAGGATGGATTTTCAGCGAACCGGCGGCGTTCGATTCCTGGAAGCCGATGACTCGGCTCATCTTGTAGGCGGTTTTCGCGGCGCGGTCGAAGATTGCGCGGGTATTTTCATCGGGAGAAAAAGGTTGTCCCTTGATGATTCCGATGGAGGCAAGCATCCCAAGCGAATCGGATTCAGCGAGATGGGAACCTTCGCTATCGACGAGCTTCTTGAGGTCGTCGAAAACACTTCCGTCACTCACCGGCAAAAGGTTTGCCGGAACCCCGGAAGCATCCGGAAAGACCATCGGTTTTGCCTCTCCATGGAGCGGGTGGATTTTCACCTTCTCGACATGCGCCACGGCGGGTGCGAGGTTCTTTGGATCTTCGTAAAACCCGCGCAGGAAAACGAAGACGTTGTTGGTGCCGGAACGATAAACAAAGTGATCCGGCGGAATTTCACCGGAATAGCCAGGAGGAAGAATGAGGAATTTTCCGCCTTTCCCGGCATCGGGGCCGGGCAAGCCGACATCGCCTGCAAACTTACCGCCATCGACCGGGATCGGACGCTGCCAGAAATCCAGCAGGATGCCCTGAAGTCCGGGAGGGGCGTCCAAAACCATCGGTCCATCCCTCCCAAGGTCCAGATAACCCATGGCGTAGAGCACATCGGAGTTGGGGGTGGTGACGAGAGTCTTCGCGTCGAGGCGCTTTTTCCAGATGGGCAGGACATGGTAGCCCGCGCCGAAGACCTTCTCCGAGCCGTTCTTCATCCCGAGCGTGTTGATCAGCGGCAGCGCCCAGAGATAGGTCTGGGTCGCCCGTTGAAACATCAGCTCATCGCGGAGTAAGGCGGCGGATTCCGTAGTGGGGCGGTTTTCCTGAAACGGAGTTTCGGCCAGTGCGTCGAAACGCGACATTTGCGCCTGAGCGAGGTAGGTGATGGACGCCAACGCGCAAGTGATTAAGAGTTTGATCTTCATGTTTGGAACGGTTTGATTTAGAGGAGTCGCTTGATTTTCACTTCACGAGTTCGATATCCGGCAGCACCCATGATCGGTCAAAGTATGGCTGCGTGGGGGCATACAGGCGGAAGTAGGTGAACCAGCCCTTACCGGGCAGGGTCTTGATCCAGTTTTTCGCGGGCTTGCCGACGGGAGCTTCAGGGCCGAAATACAAGTCCACGGAGCCATCGGCGTTGGTGGTAATGTCGTCGCGCGAAGAACGGTCGGGATAGCTGCCGCTGTCGATCAGGCAGCGGCTCTCGTTGTCGTAGACACTGAAGGACCAGAACTGCGCGACGGGCGCATCTTTCGGTACGGTGAGCTTGTAATTCTTGCCGCCGTCGAGCCACGCGCCGGTGCTGTCTTTCTGGGATTCGAGATAGAGCTGACCCGCGCCCACGGTGCGACCCATCATGCCGATGGTCACGCCCACGGCCTCGTAGAACCAGGAGGCGCGCTCATCGAGCTGGGTGTGATTCTCAGCTTCTTGGTTCGTTTCCTTGAGGAAGAGCGAAATCTCCCACTTCTTGCCGGGCCAGACGATGGCTCCCTCAAAGCGCTTCGCATACCCGTTGGCGCGGGCCATGAGTTCGCCGGTATTGGCGGCGTCTGTTAGAATCTGTTTCTGCCGTGCGTTGGGCTGGAAGGGTTTGCCTTTTTCGATACCGAGCGGGACGAGCATTGCGAGGATCATGCGGTCACGCTCGTTCGGCGGCTCTTCGTTGATCAGCCGCGCAAGGCTTTCCCAATAGGCCATGCCGCGCGGCTGCTCGCCGGTCCACTTCCGGCCTTCAGGGCGGAGGTGTTTCGTGACCGGGGGATTCTCGCGCTGGGCGTAGGGGTAGATGCGCATCTTGCCGAGCAACTCCGCGGCTTTCGTCTTGTCCGGATCGAGACCGCGAGCGCCTGCCCACATGTTGTTGGTAGGGCAGCGGAAGACAAAGTATCCTTCCGGCTGCATGTCGGGGTGACCGGGGCCGAGGACAAGGAACTTGCCGCCCTGCATCTTCTCCGGCCCGAGAGCTCCGGTATCGGTGAGCGGGCGCTGCCAGAAATCAACAAGGCCGCCCGCCATCGCCCCGGCGGGAATTTCGAAGACCAGCGGGCCGGTTTTTTCGAGGTTTGGAAACGCCATGGAATAGGGCGTCGTGGCATTGGCGGTGAGCAAACCGAGCTTGTCCTTGTAGTCGAGGTAATCCACGTAATCGAGCTCGCCCGCGCCGAAGGTTTCGCGTTGTTCGCGCTGCCACTCGGCCATCGCGATGTAGGGCAAGGCCCAGAGGTAAGCCTGACACGCGCGCTGGAAATCGAGGGCATCGTAGAGCTTGGTGACCGTCTCATCGGTCGGGTAGCCGTTCTTGACTTCGAGCGGGCCGAGAGGGGAATCGAGGGTGCCCGTGGTGGGCAGTTCCTGCGCGAAGACACCCGCGCAATGGAGTGCGAAGGTGGCGGTTAGGATTGCTGTAATTGTTTTTCTCATAGGAATCTGTTTTCAGGATCAGCGAGCGAAAACGGTCTGCCAGTCGCTCTTCATATCGCTGATAGTCCAGCCTTTCGCGGCGGCTTCGTCGAGTCCTTTAATAAGTTTGCCGATGTGGGACTCGCGGTCGTAGGCCCATTCGCGCTCGGCGTCAGTGTGGTGGATGATCATTCCGAGGCGCGCGCCCTTGCCGCCGGTGGTCCATTCGAGCATTTCGAAATCGCCGTCGGAGTTGCCCGCAGCGAAGATGGGGCGGCGGCCGATGTGATGGTGAATGCCGACGGGTTTACCGACTTTGTCGTCGATGAAATTGATTTCGGGGAGTTTGACGATGACGGGTTTGCCGTCGCGGAGTTCGTATTTTGACTTGATGCTGGAACCGATGATTTGCTCGGGCGGGATGCCATAGACTTTCTCGGCCCAAGGGCGCATGAACTCGATGCCGCCACCGGAGACGATGAAGGTTTTGAAACCGTTTGTTCGGAGATAGGTGAGCAGCTCGAGCATGGGCTGATAGACCATCTCGGTGAAGGGTCGTCCGGTCGTGGGGTGTTTCGCGGTGATGAGCCAGTGACTGACGGATTTTTCGAACTCTTCAGTGGTCATGCCTGCGTGGGTGGCCATCACCATTTCGAGCAGGACGCGTTCGCCGCCGGCGAGCGCGGCTTTCATATCGCCCCTGAGGACGGAGGCGAAAGGTTCCTTGTCCTTCCATTCGGGATGTTGAGGGGCAAGAGCCTTGATCCGGTCGAACACGAAGAAGGCTTGGAAATACATCGGCTGCTCGGCCCACAGCGTGCCGTCGTTGTCGAAGACGGCGATGCGCTCGGAAATGGGGACGAAGTCCGAAGAACCCTCTTTTGTCACTTTTTCAACAAAAGCGACGATGGCCTGCCTGGGCGCGGTGTGGTTCCATGAGGGAAGGGGATCGGCGGCGGCGATCAAGGAGCACAGGGCTAGGATCAGGAGGGAAAATTTCATGTTAGATAAAATCGAGCGGGTGCCGCTTTGGTTGGGCGGCACCCGCTGGTTTTGGATTTTATTTTGTCGAAGGAGACATGGCCTTGATCTGTTTTTCCAAGGAATCCAGGCTCCAGTCTCCCGGCTTCTGGCTGGGCGGGAAATCCTTCAGGGTCATCAGGAACTTGCTGGCGACGCCTTGCAGGGGAACCAGCACGAACGCGCGGTCGATGTACCAATCGTTGTAGTTGTTGGCGCTTTCCTGGGCTTTCTCAAAAGGATCGCGGCGCAGGTTGGCGAGCATGGGGGCGCGCAGGTGGACGAAAGGTTCGCGCCAGACTTGGAGTTGATGCGCGCGGTTTTCGAGATAGGTGGCTTTCCAATCGCCCACCCGGATGGCGACGACTTCGGCGGCATCGTTGAGATAGATGAACTCGTTGCGCGGGGATTCGTCCGTTTTACCACTGAGGTAATCGAGCATGTTGTAGCCATCGATGTGGTTCTTGTAGGTGCGACCGTTGAGTTCCACCCCGCCCTTGAGGAGTTTCTCCTTGATGTCAGGCGCGCCG
This sequence comes from Akkermansia muciniphila, assembly GCA_945870545.1. Lineage (GTDB taxonomy): Bacteria > Verrucomicrobiota > Verrucomicrobiia > Verrucomicrobiales > Akkermansiaceae > Luteolibacter > Luteolibacter muciniphilus_A. The sequence goes on along the minus strand of CAMBTF010000014.1, from coordinate 710 downwards.
GCGGCGGCGGCGAAGGTAGGCAGCCAGTCTTCGTGGGAGACGAGGCCGTTGAGGGTGGTTCCGGCGGGGAAATTGCCGGGCCATTTGATGAAACAAGGAACACGGAAAGCGCCTTCCCAGTTTGAGTTCTTCTCGCCGCGGAAGGGCGTGGTGCCGGCGTCGGGCCAGGTGTTGTAGTGCGGGCCGTTGTCGGTGGAGTATTGGACGATGGTGTTGTCGGCGATGCCGAGTTCATCGATGAGCTTGAGCAGTTCACCGACGTGCATGTCATGCTCGACCATACCATCGTGATATTCGTCGCCGCTTTTGCCGCTGATTCCAATGTGCTCTTCCTTGACGTGGGTGCGGAAGTGCATGCGGGTGCCGTTCCACCAGCAGAAGAAGGGTTTGCCCTCCTTGTTCATGCGGGTGATGAAGTCCTTGGCGGCGGCGAGGGTTTCCTCGTCGATGGTCTCCATACGCTTCTTGGTGAGCGGACCGAGGTTTTCGATGCTTTGGCCACCCTTGCCATCGGAAATGCTCTTGATCACACCGCGCGGGCCGAAGGTTTCTAGGAAGGTCTTGCCGTTGGCGAGTTTCATGTCGCGGGGGTAGTCGCGCAGTTCGGGCTCCTCCTCGGCATTGAGGTGATAGAGGCTACCGATGAATTCGTCGAAGCCGTGTACGGTGGGCAGGTGCTCATCGCGGTCGCCCTGATGGTTTTTTCCGAA
>CAMBTF010000013.1 GCA_945870545.1 Akkermansia muciniphila | reverse complement strand
AGGCGCTGACCAATCTCTTCCGCTCCGCGCACAACCTCGAGGATTTCCTCCGCCAGCTTCACAGCCAGCCCCGCCAGCTTCAGGGCGGCGAGGCCGCGCTCACCAGAGATAACATGGCTTCCTCCGGCAGCTCCGGGCAGCTCGTTTCCTCGTCACAGGACTCCGGCGAAGACACCCCCGGCCTCAAGCTCAACCTCCCGAAACGCAAGCCCAGCTTCGCCATCGAGACCGCCGGCCGCAACGCTCCCTGCCCCTGCGGCTCCGGGAAAAAGTTCAAGCAATGCTGCGGAAAAGAGGGATAAACCGTGAAAGCGCCTCTGCGGATGCCCAGGCCTTTTGCCAGAAATGAGCGCCGGAAAGGCCGGGCCTGTTCATGCCGTTTGGATTGCGCGCCAAGCCAACGCAGCTAAGGTTCCGGGGAGATGAGATTTCCGAAAGAACTGTTTTTCGCATGGATGGCGGTGGTTTCGCCCCTTCTCGGCCAGGAGCCTCCTCCCGAGACAGCACCCGCCGCCGAGCCGCTGCGCGCCCTCGACGTGCCGGACGACGGCGTCCGCGTGGCAGTGCTCGGATACCATGATTTTTCCGAAACCGAGCGCGAGACCGCGATGCGCATCCGCACCTCGAAGTTCCGCAAACAGATGGAAATGATCCGCCAGCTCGGCCTACCGGTGATCCCGATGGCGGATTTCATCGCATGGAAAGAGGGCACCAAAGAGATCCCTGCGAAGGCCGTGGTGATCACCATCGACGACGGCTGGATTTCCACCTACACACAAGCGTATCCGATCCTCAAAGAGTTCGGCTACCCGTTCACGATCTACCTCTACAAGAACTACGTGGATGGCGGCGGCAAGGCGCTAACCACCGCGATGATCAAGGAGATGATGAAACATGGTGCCACGATCGGCAGCCACTCGGTAACCCATCCGTTTCCCCAGGCCGTAAAGGCAAGCCGCAAGCGCGGCCCGCAGACCTACGACAAGTTCCTCAACACCGAGATGGGCGAATCGAAACGTTTCCTGGAGGGAAAATTCGGCGGCTCAGTGCCGACCTACGCCTACCCGGGCGGTTTTTTCACCGAGGAAATGCTCACCAAGGCCATACAGCTCGGCTACACGCATCTCTTCACCGTCCAGCCGGGAAAAGTGAAACGCGCGATCCCCAACGAAGTCCTGCCGCGCTACATCATCCTCGGCAATTACGACAAGATCTTCGATTTCGCCATAACCTTCCGCGACTCCCAGACGGACATGCCCGCCGGATTGGTTGAAGGGCTGGCGCAGGAACTCCCCTTCCCTGTCGAACCCCAGCCGGGCGCGATCATCAGCTCCCGCCTACCTGTGATTTCCGTGGATCTTTCCAAAGCGGAAAAAATCGATCCGGCCACGCTTAAAATGCAGGTCGCGGGCTTCGGCGAGGTGCCCGCGAACTACGCCAGCGAGGGCAAAATTTTCTCATGGCAGGTCAACCGCCGCCTCCGCCAGCCCGTCTGCCAAGTACAGGTCACGTGGCAAGACACAGAAGGGAAAGCCGTGGAAACCCCACTGAAATGGAGCTTCCAGATCGACCGCGACGCCGCGTATCTACCGGATGAGTGAGTGAATGGATATTTGATATTGGTGATTTGAAATTAGGAACATAGCCTCGCACCATTGATATCCCTCTGTCTTCCCGGCTTCTTCCCCCTTGAATCCTCGCCTCTTCCTTGAGAGTTAAAGTTTAAAATTTAAAGTTTCCCCATGTTCTCCGCCCTCAGCGACAACCTCGACAAGACCTTCCGCAACCTCCGTGGCGTCGGCAAAATTTCCGATAAAAACATCACCGACGCCCTCCGCGAGATCCGCATCGCGCTGCTCGAGGCGGATGTCGAGTTCGGCGTGGCGAAGGAGCTGATCGCCCGCGTCAAGGAAGCCTCGATGGGCGAGGACGTCCTCAAGTCGATCAAGCCCGGCGAGATGATCGTGAAATTTTTCCACGACGAACTCACCCGCGTCCTCGGCGGCGACAACGTCCCGCTCGACCTCAACCCGCCCGCCCGCATCCTGATGGTCGGCCTCAACGGCGCGGGAAAAACCACCACCTCCGCGAAGCTCGCCCGCCGCCTGAAAAAGGAAGGCCGCCGCCCGCTGCTCGTCGCCTGCGACCTCTACCGCCCCGCCGCCATTGAGCAGCTCCAGACGCTCGCCAAGCAGGCGGATGTGCCGTGTTTCGCCCCCGAGAAAGGCGAGACGGATGTGATCAAGGTCGCCCGCGATGCCATCGCCTTCGGTGAAAGCAGCGGCGCCACCGTCCTGATCTTCGACACCGCAGGCCGCCAGGAAATCGACGAGCGGCTCATCGAGGAACTCAAGAAACTGAACACTTTCCTGAAACCCAAGGAAACCCTCCTCGTCGCCGACGCCGCCACCGGCCAGCAGGCGGTTTCAGTAGCCACCCATTTCGACGACGCGGTGGGCATCACCGGCATCGTGCTCACGAAACTCGACGGCGACGCCCGCGGCGGCGCGGCACTCTCCATGCGCGAGGTCACCGGCAAGCCGATCAAATACGCGGGCGAGGGCGAGAAGCTCGACCAGCTCATGGAGTTCCACCCCTCGCGCATGGCCGACCGCATCCTCGGCATGGGCGACATCGTCAGCATGGTCGAGAACGTCGCGGAGGCGGTGAACGAGGAGGACGCGATGCGCTCGATGAAGCGGATGCAGGAAGGAAAATTTGATTTCAACGACTTCCTCGACCAGATGCGCATGATCCAGAAGCTCGGCCCGCTTGAGGGCTTGCTCGGCCTCATGCCCGGCTTCAGCAAGATCAAGAAACAGCTCCCCGCCGGTGCCCTCGACAACAGCAAGATCAAGCGCACCGAGGCCATCGTGCTCTCGATGACACCCTACGAGCGCTCCCGTCCGGAGATCATCAAGGCCTCGCGCCGCCAGCGCATCGCCGCCGGTTCCGGCACCTCGATTATGCAGGTGAACCAGCTCATCAAGCAGTTCGGCGAGATGCGCAAGATGATGAGGTCGCCCGGCAAAATGAAGAACATGATGAAAGCCATGGGCGGCTCCGGCGGCATGAGCGACATGATGAAAGGCCTCGGCGGCATGGGCGGCGGCGGTGGAAAAGGCGGGAAATTCCCGTTCTGAGTGAATGCCCTAACAATCCAGATAAGAGGAATTCAACCGCAGATGAACGTCAATGGACGCAGATAAAGAACTCAGATGAAAAGCTGGGACGTGGAAATTCTTTAGTATTTCATCCCTTCTTACATCTGCGTGAATCTGAGTCCATCTGCGGTTAAAAACTCTTCCCAACTAGCAGACAGGCGCTTTTCCATTTTTTCAGACCGCTCCTGAAATGCCGCTCATCGAGAAATCCACCTACCGCCCTCCCGCATGGTTGCGCGGTGCCCATTTGCAGACGATCCACCCCGCGCTATTCCGCAAGGTTGCGCCGGTCACGCTTCGCCGCGAGCGCTTGGAGCTGGAAGACGGGGATTTCCTCGATCTCGAATGGTCTGGCGGAAGCGGCAATCGGCTCGCAATCCTTTCGCACGGCCTTGAGGGTTCCCCCCGGGCGAATTACATCCAAGCCATGGCACGCGCCCTCGTGAAGCGCGGCTGGGATGTGCTCGCATGGAGCTTGCGCGGCTGCGGCGATGAACCCAACCGCCTCCCTGCCTTTTACCACAGCGGCAAGACCGGCGATCTCGAAATCATCATCCGCCACGCCCTCAGTGTCCATCCGGCGGAGCGGATCGACCTCATCGGCTTCAGCCTCGGCGGCAACCTCACGCTCAAATACCTCGGCGAGCGCGGCGGCGAGATCCACCCGAAGATCCGCCGCGCCGTGGCCTTTTCTGCGCCCTGCGATCTCGCCTGTTGCGCCGCCAGCCTCGGGCAAGCCAAAAACGCGATCTACATGGAGCGCTTCCTGAAAACGCTGCGCGCCAAGGTCAGGGAAAAGCACGGCAGGTTTCCGGAAAGCTTCGATCTCACCGGACTGGGGAAGATGCGGACTTTCACCGAGTTCGACGGCCGCTTCACCGCCCCGCTGAACGGTTTCCGTGACGCGGAGGATTACTGGAAACGTAGTAGCAGCCGCCCTTTCCTCCCCGCGATCGCTATCCCCACCCTCCTCGTCAACGCGCAGAATGATCCCTTCCTCGGCCCCTCCTGCTACCCCCGCGAGGAAGCGGAGGCCAGCACGCACCTCCACCTCGAAATCCCCGCCGAAGGCGGTCACGTCGGCTTCGGCGCAGGTCGCGAATATTGGTCGGAAACCCGCACCGCCGCATTTCTCGCCGCGCCTTAGGGCTTGCCTCCCCACCCGGCAGAGCCTACCAATTCCTTGCCTTCGGGTCCCGTAGTTCAACGGATAGAACAAGAGTTTCCTAAACTTTAGATACAGGTTCGATTCCTGTCGGGATCATTTCTTAAATCACGGTTAAAACCTTTAATTCTAAAGGATTAGAGCGGATTTCGAGCTGTTAGGGAAATGCGCCGGAATGCGTGAAAATGCGCGGTTTCGCATCAAATATTGGTTACAAATTGGTTACAACCTTCCGGGGCTTTCCTCTCTTTCTCGGCTTCCCGGTGTCCGTTTCTGCGCCGGATGCGCCGACGGGCGGCTCGTGACAGGTTCGCGGGTGGGTTGTTACAAATTGGTTACAGCTCGCCCCCGGTCGATTTTTCCGACGGCCTGAGCGCGGGCGCGGGCGCGGGCGCGGGCGCGGGCGCGGTTGGGCGAGCTGGGGACGCTGGCGCGGATCGAGGACGCGGAGCAGGCCGTGGGCGCGGATCGAGGACGCGGCGGCGACTCTCCCACGGCGCGGCTTTTTCAAAAGTTGCCGTCGCCCGTCCCCTCATCAGGTCTGCGGCTGTCCACGGCGCGGATCGAGGGCGCGGAGCAGGCCGGGGTCGCCGGGTAGTCGGCTGGCGCGGAGCAGGCGGTGGGCGCGGTGGCGGCTCTTTCGGCGTGTCCTCATTCTATCAAAGGGGCAGTTTCAGAAAATAGGGGCATGGATATGCACACGGTGGGGCTTGTTGACCTCAAGGGGCAGAATAGGGGCTAAAAGATTCCTTTTTCAGACCTCATGGAAGAAAGGGGTAAATATCTCCCCGCTTTTGTGGATTTTGTAGAGATAGTATCTGAAATAGTCTGTGTGGTATGTTAGGAGTGTGGTGAACTACTGGGAAAGCAAGCAACGACGGGGGATAGCGGGACTTTGGAAAACTACGAACCTCGGAAGGATTTAGGGGGATTTACAGACCAGTAGTCTGTTTTCTTGCGAATTTGGAGGGGGGGAGGGGGGCAAACAGGAGGGGAATCCATTTTTAGCACTCCGCTTCGGGTGTTGGTCTGTTATCTTCGGCTGCGGCCATCAATCCCTTGTTCGGAGCGGTTTTCGATTCCTTCCGTTTCAAGTAAAGGGCGTGAGTGTCTTTGAGTTTCTCAACTTTCCCTAGGGTGACGAGATTTGCCATGATTATGCCTGTGGCTGCAAATTTCCCTCGCGTGGTCTTTTTCTGCCATACTCGGTGATCGCGGGGTAAAAGCTCTAGGAGCTGCGGGGCGGTGTAGGTGCGTCCCGTTTCCATCAGCTCCAACAACGTGCTTTCCTCGGATATGGCGAGGTCGCTTGCTGTCGGGAGTTCCGCTGCCTTGATTCCCTTCGCCTCCCGCTTCGTCAGCGGTGGGAAGGTGTTAAGGACGAGCTTGGAGGTATCTCCCGGCGTGAAGCCTTTCGCCAATAGGTCATTTACGAAAAGCATGGTTTCCCGTGCTTGTGTGTTGTCGTAGCTGTTCGGATCAAGGGCATGTCCAAGCATGTCCTCGGCGATGGCGCGGCGGGTGGCGGGGTCGGCTCTCATGGCTTCCATCCTGCCTTTTGTAGAACCATCAAAGCCTCCAATGGGGCTTGCGGGGGAGCGAGCCGGTATCTCATCGAAAAGTTCGCCGTTCATGCCGTTGCTCCGGTTGAAGTTTTGCCACGGGCTACGCGGCGGCGTTTCGGTGTGACTCTCGTTTCGTTGGCCTCCACAAAATCGGCCAATGCCGATTCACGAAAGCGGACTGAGCGGCCAATGCGGACGCAGGCAAGCGATCCTTCGGAGAGAAGCTGGTCGATGGTTCGCAGGGCAACGCCAAGATAGGCGGCGGCTTGCGCTCTGTTAAGTAGTGGGGATACGGTGTAGTTCATGACACAGCGCGGCGCGTGTCAAAAATGCGCCATGCTGTAGCCTTGTTTCGTTTTCGTCGGCTTCGATCTGGCCTTGCCAGTGGCGCGGGCGCGGGTGGACTACCCAAAAGTGCAGCGCTGCCTATTGGCTCGCCGCCTTGCCAGTGGCGCGGGCGCGGGTGGACTACCACCTCGTAACCGCGCGGTTACATCGGGGCGCGGGTGTTCTCTGCGAAGGAAAGGCTTATGCTTTCTTCCGGGTTCGGGCTTTGGCTTTGCCGGGCATGGATGGGCTTTCAGTGTGCGGCGAGCTTGGCGGCGGGTTGGATTCCTTTCACGAGTCCCTTCCGTTCACGGGCGAGGGCGCGGAAATCGCATTCCGTTTGGATACCGCGCCAAAAGTGATCGGACTGTGCGAAGAACACGCCGAAACGGATGGACATGGCCGGGGTGATCGCCCGCTTCCCTAGCACGATCTCATTGACGGCGCGGGGCGATACGCCGATTGCCCGCGCCATGGCGTTCTGTGAAATGCCAAGCGGTTTCAGATATTCCTCAAGCAATATCTCGCCGGGTGTGATGGGTGGATTCATAGCTGTAACGTGTAGCGTTATGGGTGGCGGGTCAATGGTAATCGGTGATGGCGACATTTTCCGCGCCCCTTTCCGTCCATTGGAAGATAATTCTCCACTGGTCGTTGACGCGGATCGAGTGGAAGCCCGCAAGATTGCCTTTGAGGGCTTCCAGCCTGTTCCCCGGCGGCGCGGCCATATCCCGCAACTCCCCGGCCTGATTCAGTTGAATGAGCTTACGGAGGGCAACGCGGGCGATGGAGGAAAAGCGGCGGTTCCTTTCCGTGCGGAAAAGTTGCTCGGTGTCGGCGTTGGCAAAGGAAAGAATCATGCTTTCTTCTGGGCGCGGGTTTCGGGTTTCACGGCGGACGCATCGGCGGCTTGCATGGCAACCACGTTTTCCGGGGCGGCGGCGGGCGTGATCTTCCAGAACTCCACGGCCTCGGCTTCGGTGGCCATGCCCTTGTAATGGCGGTGAAGCAACTCCGGGCTTCCGCCGTGGCCTAGCTGCATCGCCGTTTCCCCGGCATGACGGAAGGCGAGCAAGTGGAAGGTGGCGAAGCTGTGGCGGGCGGCGTTGGCGGGCATCGGCACGGGGAATGCGCGGGCTTCCTCGCCAGCGGCTTCGCGCTCGGCATCCTCGGCTTGAAGGGCGCGGTGCGCTTTGGCGAGGTGGTAGCGGCGTTTCATCGCGGCCTTGGGCGCAATCGCCCCATCGGGGCGGGTGTGAGGTGTGAGGAAGGCGGCAAGGTTCGCCTCCATCTTCACGGTGCGCGGGTGGCCTGTCTTGGTGACAGTATCGGGGAGGTGGATTTCCCCGGCTTTCAGGTCGATCATGCTCCAATCCATTCGGAGGGCTTCCTGCTCGCGGATACCGGCGAAGAACCGGACAGACCAGAACGGCACAAGGGCGGGGGCGTGTTCCTGCAAGGCGGCAAAGAACCGGGCAACCTCGGACGGGCGAAGAAGGCCGGGGCGCGTCTTTGGCGGCTTGGGGCGGGCGGCATCCGTCACGGGATTTTCCTTAACCCATCCCCGCGTTTTGGCGAAGGCGAAAAGCCCGGATAGGGCGAGGCGGTGATTCCGCTTCGCCACAAGTCCAACTTGCGGGGCTTGTTTCGTTTTCGTCGGCTTCGATCCGGCCTTGCCCGTGGCGCGGGCGCGGGTGGACTCCAAGGACAGAATCCAATCGGAAACTTCCGCCGTGGTGATCGAGGCGAGCGGACGGCTTCCGAAAGCCTTCACGAATCGAGCGCAACGGGTGCGGAGGGCTTGCAGACTCAGCGGGCGCAATCCCTCGGAAGTCTTGGCGGCTTCATAGGCATCCACGGCGGCGGCAACCGTCATGCTTGAACGGGTGGCCTTCCATGTCTCGGCGTAGCCTTGGAGGATCGCCAGCAAGGGCGGCGGCGGCGTGTCGGCAACCTCGGCCATGAAACCGCGCCAGAACTCCACGGCGGCTTTCTCTCCTTCCCCAAGGACTCCAAAAGCCAATCCTTCGCGGCCTACTTCCTTCCGGCGTGTCTTGGCCTCGGCATTGGCGGCGGTCTTGTTCGTGAACCACTTGCTCATCGTCTTTCCTCCCTCGCCGGGGAAGCGGACGCGGTGCGAATAGCGGGGGTGATTGACCTCTTCGACGGTTACAAGTTGGCGCGGCATGGCGCGGATTCTTGCAGCGGAAAAGGGGGCTTGTAAATCAAAATTTGGTTACACTTGGTTACAAAAACAAAAAAGCCCTTTAACGGCGGCTAAGAGCGTGGGCTTCCTAAACTTTAGATACAGGTTCGATTCCTGTCGGGATCATTTCTTAAATCACGGGTAAATCCAAGAAATAAGGGCGCGAATATGCACACGGCGGGGCTAGATCGCGGCGCATGGCTTGATGCTGGCGAGGACTTTTGCCATCGTTCCTTTCGCCAGTTGTTGGTCATGGTGGGCTTGGAGGTTCAGCCACACCACGGCAGGCCATTGGAAATACTTTTCGAGGCGCAGGGCGGTATCGACGGTCACGGCACGCTGGCCTTTCACGATCTCATTGATGCGGCGCGGCGGGACTCCGATATCCTTCGCCACGCGATACTCGGACAAGCCGAGAGGAAGAAGGAAGTCTTCGCGGAGGACTTCGCCGGGATGGATGGGGGCGTGTGTTTTCATGGTTCGTTTATGGGTGGTAGTCGGCGATTTGAACGTCATGCGGCCCGTCCGCTTTCCAGCGGAAACAGATTCGCCATTGGTCATTGATGCGGATGGAATGCTGGCCTCTCCTGTCTCCCCTCAGTGCCTCCAGACGGTTCCCCGGCGGCACTGAAAGCTGGCTCAGTTCGGTTACGGCATGGACTTGGGCGAGTTTCCGCAACGCCACGCGCTGGATGTTCGCGGGGATGGTGCGGCTCTTGCGGTTCTCGAAGAAATCCTTCGTTTCCTTGTTGGCGTAGGAACGGATCATTGCTCACGAGGGATAATAACGCGTGGCGTTAAGATGTCAAGAGTCCGCGTCATGCTTTCTTCCGAGCTTGGGCTTGGGCTTTGGCTTTGCTGGATGGGGCGGCGGTTTTCATTTCCAAGATGTTTTCCGGCGCGGCGGCTGGCGCGATCTTCCAGAACTCCACGGCCTCGGCTTCGGTGGCCATCCCCTTGTAATGGCGGTGAATCAACTCAGGGCTTACGCCGTGGCCTAGCTGCATCGCCGTTTCCCCGGCATGACGGAAGGCGAGCAAAGCACTGCGTTCCCTTTGCGATCTCAGCGCCTCTGCGGTGAAAATTTGAGACCACCCATGACCGCAGGGCGAGGCTGTGAAATGGAGAGAGCCTTGAGGGATTTGGTGGCAAGGGGAATCGCCGGCGATTTCAAAAAGCGATGATTTACCGAGCGGGAAAATTTGCACAAGCTGCGCCCACGTTGAAACACCTCATCCCCATCGCACTCATGCTTACCAATGCCGTTTCCCAAGCCGGTGGCGAATTCCGCCACATCGTCATGTTCAAGTTCAAGGACAACGCCACGCCCGCGCAGATCGCCGCCGTGGAAAAGGCGTTCGGCGAGTTGCCCGCGAAGATCGACACGATCACCGCTTACGAGTGGGGCACGAGCGAGAGCGTCGAGGGCAAGAACGACGGCCTGACCCATTGCTTTTTCGTAACCTTCAAGGACAAGGCCGGCCTCGAAACCTACATCCCGCACCCCGCGCATGTTGCTTTCAAGGAAGTCCTCATCCCCATCCTCGATAAGGCGCTCGTCTTCGACTACACGGCGAAGGATTGACGCCCCGGCAGGCGGCGGGATCCCCTGCCGGCCGCCTGTTTTTCCGCGCGGATAAGTTGTAGAGGATAAGTTTGGGAATCCGCACGGGATCTGCTTGAGTCGGTGCGGATGAATCAGAGGCAGAGATTTTCACCAGCGACCGGCTCGGCCGTGGCGGAATCGCCTGTGGGCAGTGTCTGGAACGAACTGCTCGACAGGCAGGGCGCCGTGCGTCCGTGCTGGGCGGAGATGTCCGCGAAAATCCAGCGCTGGACGCCGGACGAGCGCCGGACGCTTTCCGAGGAAACGGGGCGCATGCTCGACAAGCTCGGCACCACCTTCAACGTCTACCGCGATGTCGGCGGCGCGGGGCAGCCTTATGAGATCGATCCCATCCCTTTCATCATCGAGTCGCGGGAATGGGAGATGGTTGCGAAAGGCCTGGCGCAGCGGACGCGGCTACTGGAGGCGGTGCTGGCAGATCTCTACGGCCCGCGGCGGCTGCTCAAGGACGGGCTGGTGCCACCGGATCTCGTTCACGCCAGCCCTGCTTTCCACCACTCCACCCGCGACATCCAGCCCGCCGGAGGAAAATGGCTGATGGTCAGCGGCTGCGACCTGGTAAGGGCCGCGAATGGCGCCTGGACGGTGTTGCGCGACCACACGCACACTCCCAGCGGGCTCGGGCAGAGCTTGGAAAACCGCAGCGTGGTTTCCTCCGTGTTGCCGGATCTTTTCGAGGCGGCGCGGGTGGCGATGCTGCGCCCGTTCCTAGACGCCGAGCATACCGCTTTGCGGAACCTTGAGACCAGCCGGGGCGAGGTTTCCAACGTCGTTTTCCTCACCCCCGGCTATCGCCATCCCTCTTACTTCGAGCACGCCTACAAGGCGCGGCTGCTCGGCATTTCCCTCGTCGAGGCAGCGGATCTCACCGTCCGCGAGCGGCGACTTTTCCTGAAAACCCTCGGCGGGCTGCGCCGCGTCGATGGCGTGATCTGCCGGCTCGATGAGGACGGGATCGACCCACTGGAGTTCTGGACTTCCGGCGGGCGCGGCGTGCCGGGGCTCATCGAGGCATGGCGTTCGGGAAACGTGGCGCTGCTCAACGCGCCGGGCGCGGGCTTCGCCGGTTGCGCCGCGCTGCAGGCCTTCCTGCCTTTGATCTGCCGGAAATGGTTCGGCGAGGAATTGCAGCTCCCTTTCGTGGAAAGCTGGTGGCTCGGGCAGCGCACGGTGCGCGATAAATTGCTGCCGGATCTCAACGGTTACGTGCTGCTTTCCGCCTTCGGGAAAGACCCTTTCCTGCCGGTGAAATGGGCGGATCTGAGCGCCGTTTCACGCAAGGAATGGACGGCATCCATCCTGCGGAAACCCTGGGATTTCGTGGCGCAACGGGACATCGCACCGAGCCTCGCGCCCTCGCTGCAAGGCCGCTCCGTGCAGAACCGGCCGGTGATCTGGCGGGCGTTCGCTCTCAACGCGGCCGATGGCCCCCTGATCCTGCCGGGCGGCTTGGCGCGGGTCGGGAAAACGGGTATCGCACCGCAGCTCTGGCCCGAGCACGAGGGCTTCACCAAGGACGTATGGCTCACGGGGAAAACCTCCGCCCAGGACACCGCCGATATCCAGCTGCCCGCCGTCCGCGACCGCCTCGGCGCGGCTCCCGAGGTGCCGAGCCGCATCGCCGAGCAGCTCTTCTGGGTGGGCCGCTACGCCGAGCGCGTGGAGAACGTCACACGGATGCTGCGCGTCACGCTCCGCTGCATCGAGGGTGAAAGCGGCCGCCGCCCCCGCGCCGCCCTCGATGCCTGCCTGGCTCTCATGGACGGCTCCGGCGTGCTCGGCAAGGGCGTCGAAAAACTCCGCACGGTCGCCGGGCTTTCCACCCTGATGTTCGGAAAGGACGTGCCTGGCAGCCTCACCCAGCTCGTCGATTCACTCATCGGCAACGCGGCGAGTGCGAGGGATCGGCTTTCCGATGACACCTGGATCTGTTTCACCCAGCTCAAGGGCATCGTGGATACCGCCAGCCGCGTGCCAAGGGCCGCGGATCTGCTACCCACCCTCGACCGGATGGTGCTCCAGCTTTCGGCCTTCTCCGGGCTTCAGGCGGAAAACATGATCCGCGGGCAGGGCTGGCGTTTCCTTGAAATGGGCCGCCGCATCGAGCGCGGACAGTTGAGCCTTGGGCTGCTGGGCGCTGCCGCCGCCGGGCAGGCGATGCTCGAGCCGCTCATCGAGATCTGCGATAGCGTGATGACCTACCGCCGCCGCTACTTTTCAAGACCCGAGTGGCGGGGTGTGATCGATCTGCTGTTCTTCGACCGCAGCAACCCCCGCTCCGTCGGCTTCCAGCTCGCTGTCCTACGCCGTGAGTCGGATCATTTCCCCGGCGACCCCGCCTTCGGCCTTTTCCCCCGCATCATCGCCCAGGTGAAAAAGCTCGATGCCCGCCTCGCCTACCCTGTCCCGCCCGACGGCGAGGAACTCGAAGGTCTCGCCGACCAACTCGCCGCCCTTTCCGATCTCGTCACCCAGCATTACTTCAGCCACTCGGTGCGCAGGGTGTATTGATTTAAGGAGAGCCGCGCCTCCGGCCGGCTTCGCAAAGCCTAGGAGAATTTTCACCGCAAAGGCGCACCAAACTTCGCTACCTCCTTCGCCGAGGCTTCCTCCTACGCCAAGGCTTCCTCCTTCGCTAAAGCTTCCTCCTTCGCTAAAGCTACGGCGGACAAGACGGCGGACAAGACGGCGGACCAGACGGCGGACCAGACGGCGGTCAAGAAAGCTACGATTGGCAGGAAGGCCGCAAAAGGTCGCAGAGCCAGCCCCAGGCTTCGCCGCACGGCAGGAGACGCACCTTCTCGCTATTCCGATGGGCATGTGCAGCGAATTTCCTTAATCATCCCTGAATTTCCCGCCTCACAAAACAATCTTGCACCTCAAAGGACGCGGGGGGATGCTTTCGGCGTCGAGTAACGATGGGAACCCGAGTCAACAAAAAGCGCGGCCAAGTGGAGGAGCCGAAGAAATGGTCCACCGAAATCGCCGGAGTGAGCTGGATGGCGGGCGGGCTGATCCTGCTGTTGTCGCTGCTTTCCTACAGCCCGGCGGATCTGCCGGATTGGCGGATGTTCGGGCTTTTCGCGGATGACGGCGAGGCGCGCGGGGACAACTGGCTCGGGCCGGTGGGCGGCATCCTCGCCTTCACGCAGATCCTGATATTCGGTGCGGCGGGCTGGATGCTCTCGATCGGCTTCATCTGGTTCGGCGTGATGAAACTCGCCTTCAAAGGACGATTATGGCCGCGGATGGCGCTCGGGCACGCGGTGGCGCTCGTCGCCGGGGCGGTGTTCCTCCACGCAGCGGGCATGCTTTTCATGGATTGGGTGGAACGCTGCAACCTGAAAGGCCGGCCCGGCGGGGTCATCGGCCAGGCGCTCGGTGACTCCCTGCTGATGCCGTTGATCGGGAAACCGGGCACCATGGCGCT
>CAMBTF010000012.1 GCA_945870545.1 Akkermansia muciniphila | reverse complement strand
TGGCACCTGACCGGGGCGCACAAGACGCTCCCCCTCCCCTGCTTGGTGAAAGTCACCAATTTGGAAAACGGAAAAACCTTGAAAGTCCGAATCAACGACCGCGGGCCGTTCATCCCTAACCGCCATCTCGATGTGACACCGCGCGCCGCGAAAAAACTCGGTTTTCACGAAGACGGCCTCACCCGCACGCGGATCGAAGTGCTGTCGGTCGGGGACGGTCGCCACAAGCGCAAGACGAAAAGAAGCTTCCTTTTCTGGTGAACCCGGAGCTTGTCGGCGGGCTCGGAAACGCGAGACTCCCTTGAGCGGGATTCATGAAGGAACTGATCGACGAACTGGAGCAATGGGGGGCGGATGTGATTTTCGGACGCGCCCGCGGATTCCGCGCCGCGATGGCGCGTTTCCTCATGTTTTGGCTCTCGTGGATTTTCCGCGCGCTCGTGCAGTGCAGGATCATGCTTTACCGGAAAGGCTGGAAGCCGCAGGAATACCTCGGGGCACAGGTGGTCGCCATCGGAAACCTGACTGTGGGGGGCACGGGAAAAACACCCGTCGTAGAACTGCTTGCGAAATCCCTGCGCGACCGCGGGCGCAAGGTTGTAATCCTTTCCCGAGGCTACAAGAGCAGGAAGCTAGACCGCGCGCAGAACTGGACGAGCGCGGACGGTAAGCCCGTTCCGGCCGAGCGGATGCCGCGCGTGGTCTCCACCGGTACCGCCATATTGCTCGATTCAAAATTCGCGGGCGACGAGCCGTTCATGCTGGCCAAGAACCTCGACGGCGTCGCCGTGATCGTGGACAAGGATCGCGTCAAAGGCGGCCGCTTCGCCGTTTCCGAGCTAAAGGCGGAGACCCTGCTTCTCGACGACGGCATGCAATACCTCGATCTAGCCCATTCGCTCGACATCACACTGATCGATTCTCGCTCCCCCTTCGGTACGGGGGCGCTGCTGCCGCGCGGCACGCTGCGAGAGCCGCCCTGCAACCTACGTCGGGCGTCGTACATCCTCATCACGAAGTGCGACGGCAGCCCGAATACGGAACTCATTGCCCGCATCAGAAAACACAATGCGGTGGCGGAAATCATCGAGTGCGCGCACAGTCCCGTGTATCTCGAAGATTTATATACCCGCGAGAGGCAGCCGCTGTCTTTCCTGGAGGGAAAATGGGTTGGCGCGATCAGCGCCATCGCCGTGCCGGAAAGCTTCGAGCGATCCCTCACGGCGCTTGGTGCGAAGATCGAAATCAAGCGTCATTTCTCCGATCACCACCGGTTCAGTCGGCGTGACGTCGATACATTCATGCAGCGCTGCGTCGAGCGCGACATGGATATCATCGTCACTACGGAAAAGGACGCCGTTCGATTCCCAAGGCCCACAGAGATCAACGTCCCGGTCTATTTCCTACGAATCGAGGTACGGATCCTCGCCGGCCATCAGGCCTGGGAAGGCATGGTGAACAGGCTGTGCAGCCCGCCACCTGTCAAGGATACCGGCCTCAGGAACGCCGGAGTCTACCGGGTCTGATCCACTCTGCGGATGAACACGGATGCTAAGAGTATTCGAAAGAATTCATCATTCACCTAAAAGGTGAGGCTGACAAAATTCATAACTTTTTGATTATCCGTGTGTATCTGTGTCCATCCGTGGTTCCATTTCGGTTTTCGGGTTTACCCGACTTTACGCAGACGACGCTCGATAGTGACCGTTCTCTTCTTCCGTTTTATCCATGGGCAGGTGCCCATATCTCAGCGCTCTAGGAAATTCGCGATAAGAGCCAGTCCGGCGTCCTGGCTTTTCTCCGGGTGGAACTGGCAGGCGAGAACCTGGCCTTTCTCCACGGTGGCCGCGAATTTCTCGCCGTCGTAGTCGGTTTCGGAGACCGCCCAGGAATCGTCCTCCGGCACCGGGTAATAGGAGTGGACGAAATAGAAATACGGCTCCGCCCCAAGTCCCTTCCAGAAAGGGGAGTCTGGGTTTGAGGGCTTCGCGCCGTTCCAGCCCATTTGAGGGATCTTGCGACCGGGCATTTCCGTGAAGCGGACGCAGCGGCCTTTTACAATGCCGAGTCCGGCCACGCCGGGTGCTTCGTCGCTGCCGCTGAACAGAATCTGGTATCCGACGCAGATGCCGAAGTAAGGACGCCCGGCGGTGATCCATTCGCGCAGCGGCTCGACGAGATCGCGTTGGGCGAGGCGCGCCATCACATCGGCGAACTCGCCTTGGCCGGGGAGGATAAGGTGGGTGGCGCCGCCGAGTTCGCCGGGATCGGAGATCACCACAGGCTCGTGGCCAAGCGCGTGGATCGCGTTGTGGACGCTGCGGAGATTCCCGCCGCCGTAGTCGACCAACCCGATTTTCACAGGGCTTCCTTGGTGCTGGGTATGCCTTTGACTCGGGCGTCCTTTTCGCAGGCCTCGCGCAGCGCACGGGCGAGCCCTTTGAAGATGGCTTCGGCGATATGGTGTCCATCGCGGCCGTAGAGTAGCTCGACATGGATGTTCGCACGGAGGTTGGAGGCGATCGCGCGGCAGAATTCCTCAACAAGAGTGAAGGGCATGTTCGGCGCGGAAGGTGTTCCGGCGGGTGCGCGGAACTCGAGGTGCGGGCGGTTGCTGAGATCAACCACGACGCGGGCAAGCGTCTCGTCCATCGGCAGGTACGCGCAGCCGTAGCGGCGGATGCCTTCTTTCGTACCAAGCGCCTCGCGCATGCATTCGCCGATCACGATGCCGGTGTCCTCGATGGTGTGGTGGAAATCAACTTCGATATCGCCCCGCACAGCGACTTTCAGGTCGAAGAGTCCATGCTTTGAAAACAAGGTGAGCATGTGGTCGAAAAACGGGATGCCTGTGTCAATTTCCGAGATCCCCGTTCCGTCGAGATTGATTTCCAGATTGATCTCTGTCTCCGCCGTCTTGCGGCTTTTCTGTGCGCTCCTGTTTGTCATAACCGTTCGTTCACTCTTGAGGAAGACCTGCACGTCCGCGCAACTTTGCGAGATAGTATTCCGGCAGTTTCTTCGCCTCCGCATCCTCAAGCACAAGCTTCTTGTCCTCATCAGTCCCCGCCTCAAGCTTTTCCCAAGCCTTGCGGTAGAGTTCCGCAAGCAGGACTCCGGGTTCCGGCTCACGCTGATCGAGCCTTGCCACCTCGGCGGTCGCCTGCCGCTGAGCTTCCTCAAGAGACTCCTTGTAATATGCATGCGGAGTGATCCATTTCATGTGTCCTGACTTTTCCTTTAGGAAGCGTTCCGCGGCTTGCAATAGCTCGTCATCTATGGCGCGCTGGGATTTCGCCCTGTCATTGGGCGACATGCGGGCGAGGCCTGACGCCCTCGCCGCCAGGCGGCTTTCGAGGCCTGCCAAGCTCTCCTCGATGCTCGCGCGGTAGGTCTTCAACACCTGGACCATCAGCGAAGAAAGACCAGCATACCCTTCCGGGGTTCCCAAGCTCGTCTCGTAGGAGTCAAATCCCCTCAGCGCGCCTAGAAAATCTCTCCTGGTCACCGAGTGCCGGATCTTCTTCTCCGCGATAAGGGCGTCGTATCCGTAGGCGTTCGCCTCATAATCCTCGGCGGAAATGATTTCCTCACCGAGCTTGACCGCGCCCCCCTTAATCAGCGCCATCTCCTCTTCCAAACGTTTGATCATCTCCTCGACAACCGGGCTTCTCGGGCTTTTGGGGAAGGCCTCGATGAATTCCCTGAGCTTGTTGATACGCTCTTCATAGCCCTGCACGGAAAGAAGTTCCGGAGCGGGACACAGATCCGCGATGATGGCGTAAGCCTTTTCAAATTCCGGCACCCTCTCGATCTTCAAAACTTCGGCACGGGGAACGAGTTTCTCATCGCGAATCCTTGTGGTCACTTTCACCTCGACCACATAGTTGTCCCCCTCCTCGCGCAGAACGGTTCCTTCCAGCTTTTCGCCGTTTTTCATTGTAAGGACATCGGCGCTTACTGGAAACAACGACAGCGAACAACAGGCGATGGCAAGCGATAGATTACGAAATCTCATTTCAAATGGGTTAGGTTTCTGAGGTGGGGCGGAAGATGGATTTTTTTTTGCTTATGGCAAGGATGGAACACGGATATCCGAAGCGGATCTGACCGGACTTACCGCACCGTCCGGATTGAGGCGAACCGCCTCGCCGGGTTTTGGGATCAGGTGGGGTGGATCCCTAGGTAGCACCAAGCGGCGATTTACGCCTTTCAAGGGACTCTTAGCCAGCACTTCTTTCAGTGCCTCGGGCGCGTCTTTGCCGTAAACATAAGTAATGGAGAAACTTTGCAGCAGCGCGGCCTGAATCAGGTCACTGTGAAGAACGGGATTTTGAATAGCACTGGTGGGGAAAGCAGTTAGCTGTTTTCTAAGGGCAGGCACCAAGCGTATTCCCAGTGCATCCAGCCTGGATTCTGCCATGGCGAGGAGCCCCAAGGTTGATTCATCAAACAACATGTACGGATCCGAGACTGGTAACCCTATCAAATCGGCGGGACGCGGGCATTCCCTGATGTAAGCTCCCGCAGAAAATTCCTCGGACACGGTGCTGGAAAGGTCACCGGCCCATAGCAGCCATTCCCCTTTCAGGCTCACCGCCTCGACATCGAGCGCGGCCTGTATCGCGGTGCCATAAACAAAGGCGCGCGCTGCCAAAATACTTCCAGGTGCATCACCCGAATAAACCTTCAAGCGGGGGCCTTCCGCGAAATGCTGCTTGGCCTTCGCTAGGGTTTTCGATGCGAGATCGCGGTAGGATGTTTGACCGGTCACTCTATAGGCCGTTGCGTAAGCGGAAATCATCCTGAAAGTGGCGACCGCGTTCGGTTGGATATCTGCGTAAGGCAATGTCATCCGCTTGTTCCGGGCTTGCAGGAGTTTCGACCGTGAGCTTTCTATGAGAGCACCCGCCCGCGTAGGATCGATCTCCAACTGCTCCGCCACTTCCTCGGCGGATTTCGCAAATGCAATGCTGTTACCCCTCAGATGTTCGCGCTGCGGGTCGAGTTCGGAGGGCAGGTTCCCGCTCTCTTTCATCCCGGAGTAAGCCATCCAGACCGGCATCTCCTCCATGCTGATGACTTCCTTCACATCCTCGTACAGCCAGAGCCATTTGCCGACATCGCCAGCCGTAACTGAGCCGAAGGTGAACAGCCCGGCTTCCGTCATGTAATTGCCCTGCACGAACCCGAGGATACCCATTGCCCTCTCGAGAGCGCGTTTGTCGCCGGTCGCCTCATAGGCGTTAAGCAGGCTGACAATCACCCGTGCCTGACTGGAACAGTCCCGGTGGTAAATGGGAAACGACCATGACGTGCCCCGCTTGGAGCTAAAAACGCCACCGTCAAGGGGATCGAACATCGGGCTCACCAAGAGATCGTCCAACAGGGAATCGAGAACCTTTCGTGATCTCTCGCGAAGATCAGCGGGCAAGTTTTCCATCTTGGCGGACATTGCAAGGACATCCAATACCCCAACGGGAAACAACCCGCCGGCCCCATCGAAGGTTCGGGATAGGGGATCGTAGAGCGAAGTGAGCTGACGCAGGGCGCGCTGCGCATCGTCGGTGGGTATCTCGCTGGTTTCGACATCCTTCAGCCGCTGCAGCATGCGCGCCCGCCTGCTCACCTGATCGAGACGGCTCTGGGTCATGATGTAATCAGCGTCATCCACCCATATCCGCGACACCATCACATGAGACTGGGCGAGAAGTTCGGGCATAGAGCCGAATTCCTTTGCTGGCATCGGCAGCCACGCGACCGGATTCCCCTCAGCAGTCATCCAGACCATCAGTGGGAATTGCAGGTCTCTTCCGATTTCCGCGCACAGCTCGCCGCTCAGCATCCCGTATTCCCTGACGGCATCGCCATCGATCAGAATGGGGACGTAGGTCGAGTTGATCAATTCAACCGACGAGGCATCCGAGGAGAGTTCGTGGAGAACATCCAGAAAGAAAGGTTGCTGCGGCATGGCGATCACAGCCAGGACGAGACGCTTCGAGTTATGCGCCATTTGAAGGCTCTCCTTCGTCCAAGGCTGCCAATGAATCGGTGAATCGGCCTGTGATGCATAAACCGGCCCTGGCAAACCCCCCAAGGCATTGCCGACGGGGATACCCTGGATATCTCCGTATACCTTCCCGTATGAAACCTCCGTTTCCATACGCTTGTCTTCACAACCTACCAGCAACAAAAAAACCGCGACGACCAGATCGGCGCTAGAAAATCGAAATGACAAAGGTTGCCGCATGACTACTTCTAACTACCATTCATGAATTTCATTCACTTGCCAAGGAAAGAAGAAAAGACTTTCTCTGTATCTTCCCGGGAGTAATCTCCCGAAAGAATTCTTCCAGTCGCCGCGTGATAAGCATCGCCATCGTAAGCCAAAAGGGAGGTGTGGGTAAAACCACACTCTCCGTCAACCTCGCCCATGCCTTCGCGCGTGCCGGATTGAACACGCTTCTGGTGGATGCCGATCCACAAGGGTCTGTCGGACTCTCCCTCACCCGTCAGTCGCGCCTGCTTCCCGGGTTTTATGATTTCCTTGCCAACCCCGCCATCCCTATGGAGCGGCTTATCGTCCCTACCCGGTTGGAAACATTCTCACTCGTGGCTGCCGGACAGGCCAGTGACTACGACGCAGGGAACGGCTCCACCGGCTCACACCTCGCGCGGGTCCGAGCCTTTCTCTTTAACGCCAGCGCCCGCCGCTATGACATCTGCCTGATTGACACCGCGGCAGGGCTTTTCGGCGTCACCAACGACATCATTTCCACCGCCGACGCGATCATCATCCCGCAGCAGGCCGAACCGCTCGGCATCCGCTCCGTGCCAAAACTGCTTGAAGGACTAAACCGCCTGCGCATCACCAACCCGCGCCTCAATGTGCTCGGGGTTTGCCTAACCATGCTCCAACAAGATCTTGCCGAAAGCGCAGAGGCCGCATCCGCCCTGCGGCAGCTCCTGCCAGAGGAAATGCTGTTCCAAACATCCATCCACCGCGACGATATTTTCATCCGTGCTAGCGCGAAAGGGCTTCCCGTGGGAGTGCTGGAAAATGGCAAGGGCGCAGAGACCGTATTCGATTCACTTCGCGCGGAAATACAGGCCAAGCTGGTGAGATCCCGCGCCACAGCCACTTACCAGCCCCACTGATGGATCCCGTCAACCCATGGCTTGACCCCGCGGAAGTCCGGCACCTCGCCGAGCAACTTCTGCGCCCCGTCGCCCCCGCTCACCCTTCCGCCGCAGATCCCGGATTCGACGCCTCGTTCATAGGCTTTACAAAGGTTGGCGCGGATTTACCCGTGCCGCAACAAGTTCCCCAGACGTCATCCGTGCCGCAGCTTTCACAACCCGTCCGACCCGCTGAACAGCCCGCCCGCTCGGTTTCGCAAAACACCCCGCCCGTTCCCCTGCTCGCCCCCGAGCCCCCTCCCGCCGCCCCATCGCGCGCCCTGTTCCTGCAGCGCCTAGACATCTTCCGGGATTGGCTGGCGAAACATTTCCAAGCCACCGACATCTATCTACTCGACCGCGAGGGCAAGGTGATTTTCGACGAGAGCGGCCATGGCCGTCTGCACTTCATGGCGCGGAACCTCGCCAGCGCCACGCGTGCGCCCGGAAACGTCCATATCAAGATCGGCCCCGCCGCCATCCTTGAGTTGATCCCCTGCGAGACGCCCTACGGCCGCATCGTCCTCGGCGCGCTGGTGCCGGCTGCCCTACCCGCTGAACATATCAACATGATCACTGAGGTTCTGTTGCAGGCTGCCTCGCCCACATAACACCCGTGACGGCAATCCCCTGTCGTCGTCATCTCTTTCCTAAAAATTATATTTTGAGTTTTGAGATTTTAGTCGATGGACACCATGAGCGGCTTGATGCCTACCTCGCCGCCGAACTGCCGGATCTCTCCCGCTCCCGCATCCAAGCGCTCATCCGCGAGCAGCACATCCTGCTAAACGGCAAGCCCGCGAAGCCCCGCGACTCCGTGAAATCCGGCGACTCCATTTCCCTCGCCCTCCCCGAGGCCGTCCCGGACATCGCCGCCCCGCAGGACATCCCGTTGGATATCCTTTTCGAAGACGAACACATCCTCGTCCTCCACAAGGAACATGGAATCGTCGTCCACCCCGCGCCCGGCAACCCCGACGGCACCCTCGTCAACGCCCTGCTCCACCACTGCAAAGGCCAGCTCTCCGGCATCGGCGGCGTCGAGCGCCCCGGCATCGTCCACCGCCTCGACAAGGATACCTCCGGCTGCCTCGTCGTCGCGAAAACCGACATCGCCCACCAATCCCTCACCACCCAGTTTTCCGAGCGCTCTACCATGGAAAAGCTCTACCTCGCCGTCACCCATGGCATCCCGGCGAAGGCAAAGGACACCATCTTCACCCACATCGGCCGCCACCCCGTCAACCGCCAGAAAATGGCGGTCATCAACCCGCCCGGCGGCAAGACCGCGATTACCGATTACGAAACGCTCGCCACCGATTCCGCCACGAAGACCGCCCTCATCCTCTGCCACCTCCACACCGGCCGCACCCACCAGATCCGCGTCCACATGCACCACCTCGGCACCCCCATCCTCGGCGATCCGATCTACGGAAAAAAGCACGAACTCCCCACCCCGCGCCTACTGCTCCACGCGTGGCAGCTCACTTTTAATCACCCCGTCTCCGGAAAGAAGCTCCACTTCACCGCCCCGCCGCCCGAGGATTTCGATCCATGGTTGGAGAGGCAAGGAGCGTAGGCTTCAACAAAGCCGCGACAAAAAATCGATGCGGCACGGTGATACCACACCCACTCTCTTTTCTTGCGTCTTCCGTCTCCAAGTCTTGTATCTCTCGACTGTTTGCCAGCTTGCTGAAGCAAGCCTACCAACGGCTTGAGCATGGGCAAAGCTCCTCCCTGGCTGCTGTTTGACCCCACACAAGCCACCTCGTCAGCCGTCACATGACCCGCTGGCGCGTCCCATCCGCTTTCCCACTGCGGATTCTAGGGGCATGGAAGAGGGGCGGAAATTGGCGGTTGAGTTGGCGTCTGCTCTGGTGTTGCCTAGATCCATGAATTGTGTGCGGAGGTTATTGCCAATGGTGTCGGGCACGTTGTTGGGGCTTGCGATTGCCCGTGCGGAAGAAGCCGGTGACTGGCGACTGGAACTGTTTGAGGAGAGGCAGCTCTCGTCTGAAACCCCCGCATTGGAGAATTCAAGGAAAGGTCTGGATGTTTCCGCAGAAAGCCTAGATCAATTGATACAAGGCTTGGCTGCGGATAAGTTTGCGGAGCGGGAACAAGCACAGAAGGAGCTCCTGCTGACGGGGACGTTCCAGCACTTGCAGCGCGAGATCACGGAAGGGGATGATCCTGAGGTGCGGAAGCGACTTCGAAAAATCTTGCTGAAGCTGGAGGCGGGCGGACGCTGGTCGAAGGAGGAACTGCTAGCGCGGGCCCTGGCCAGCATGCTCCATGAGAGGGATAACCCCGGTGTAGCCGATCCCACAGGGGAGCTTTTTGTGGAGCTTTTCGGCAAAGCCAAACCCTCGTTGGCCGATGGATATGGGAAGCTGCGGTTTGTGGAGAATGCCAGGAGAAACGGATTTGCCGCAGATGGAGTGTTGCACATGGAGGGCAAGCTTGGCGAAATTGGGGATCAGCGGCTGCTTTTCGAGGCCATGAATTTAATAGGCAAGCCAGAGTTCCCCGACACGTTCCGGGTCGATGCCAAGCTCGGCGGAGGGGCGGCCGCGGCGGGGACTTACCATGTCGGAATCTCCATCGGCAATGTTTGTGTCCTTTTTCATCCGGCCCTAAAGAGCGGGGCGTTCCGCTTTCAGAGGGTCGATAATCAATTGCAACTCACGGAGAATGCGAATATGGGCTTTGACCCGCCGGCGGAAAAAATGCTGTCCATGGGTATTGACGTGATTCGGCTTGCCAAGGGCGCGGTGAAACTGGACGTGTTGGTCGCAAACGGCACCAATTCCTTCCGAGCCAGCAAGACTTTGCGGGCGGATGTGATAGGCAAGCTGGATAGCGTCGGGCTGAATCGCAGCGGCGCAGCTGGTGGCGATGGGATTTTCGACGACCTTGTGCTGGATCTGGGAAAACAATGACGGGCCGTTTTAAGGCTGTCGCTGTTCTCAAGGCTTGTTGCGCTTGGCGAGGGAGTTCAGCACCTGCTCGGGCAGGTTCGCGGAGTCGATCCAGCGCTGGGCGGCGGCTTGGTCGTCTTCCAGCCAAGATCCAAGCGCCCGCTGATACATGCGGTTGCGGCCGTCTGCGTCCTCGATGAGGGCGATCTGGCCTGCGGCCACGCCGGGAGCCTTGTCGAAGGAGTTCCAGATGAAATGGTAAACCATGCGGTCGTCCACATCGGCGGGATGGCTGTTCATTAGTTTGGCGGCGGCCTGAGGGTCGATGCGCGCCTCGACGGTGACGAGTCCGCGCAAGGCACGGGTGCGCGCGTCGCCTTGCGGCAGGCTCGCGAAGGATGCGGATGCGGCTTCCTTGTCGGTTTGCGCCCATTGCTCAAAGACCTCATCCACGCTACGGGTGGAGGCCTCGCCGAGATTGGAAAGCAGCCATGAGGCAGTGGCGGCGGGGTCGGTCTTCGCCATTTCCTCGGCGAATCGCGCCGTCGCGCCATCGCGGAGGCGCTCGTCGGATAAGGACGCAATCCAGGCTTTCGCGGCGTCGGGTCCCTCCTTCAGGAGATGGGGCATCATCGCACGGAGAGCCTCGCCGCGCTCGCCGCTGAAGGGAAGAGCCTGCAGAAGTTCGGTGGCACGGGTCGGGTTGGTGGCGGCGAGGCTGCGGATGATTCCGACCATGTAGGGGTTCGCCTCCTCGCCTTCATGTTTCGCCTCGGCCCATGCAATGGCGGATTCCGGGTCGCGGCTGGCCCATGCGGCGAGAACGGTGCCGGTGGCCATCCCTCCTCGGGTGTTTGCCGTGGTGTAGGCGAGCGCGGCCATCGGGTCGGCCTCTGCCCACGCCGTGAGAAGCATGGCATATTCCCCCATCCGCGCCTCGGTGAGACCGAGGCTGCGGAACTTGGCAACAGCGGCCTCGAATTCGGAGGGAGCGAGGGAATCGATCCAGGACAGCATGGCGCGGCTCCGGTCGAGGGCGTTTTCCCCACGGACGATCTCCTCCATTTTCACGAGGCGCTCGTCCATCGTGGCAGTGGAACGTTCACCGCCTGCGCGCGTTGAGCGTGAGGCGGTGTCGCGTCGCGAGGAATTGCCGTCACGGCGGGAGGACATGCGTTCGCTCGAAACCTGCCTGGCTCTTTCAAGGAGTTCATCCGCCTCGCCGCGGCCTGCGGAGCCGCTGGTGAGTTTTCCGGCCACAAATCCGCCGAGTCCTACTGCCAGGCAGGCGGCGCTTACGCTGGTTGCATTCCATTTCATAATTTTCCTGATCTTCGTCGTGATTGGAGCGTCCGCAATGGCGGATTTCGCCTGTGTTCTTGCATCCGGCCCACAGTCTGCGATCTTTTCCAGATGAAAAAACCGCTACTCCTGTTCACTCTGGCCTGCCTTGCTTCCTGTCAGACAAATGAAAAACAACCCACCGATGACAAGCCCGCCGAAGTGAAGGCCGTAAAATCTGAGATCGATGTATCGAAACCCGAGTCCTTGGTCGGGCAGTCCTTGGATCAAGTTCAGGCCGCCTGCGATGCCCGGGAAATCCCTCACCGCGTGGTCGAGTTGGACGGCGAGCCGCGCCCGGCGACGATGGACTACCGCCCGGAGCGGCTGAACTTCAAGGTGAAAGACGGCCTCATTACCGCGGTGACAAACGGTTAGGCCGATCTTAGCATCGGGATCGAGGCGAGCAGGCGTTTTGTGTAATCGTCCTTCGGGTGGTGAAATACGTCGTCCGCCGTGCCGAGCTCGACAATTTTTCCTTGATACATCACCGCGATCCGGTCGGCGACGTAATGCACCACACCGAGATCGTGGGAAATAAAGACCATGGTCAGCCCGAGGTCGCGCTGGAGGTCTTTGAGGAGATTGAGAATCTGGGACTGAATGGAAACGTCGAGCGCGGAGACCGGCTCGTCGGCGATGATGAGTTTCGGCTCCGGAGCGAGGGCGCGGGCGATCGCGATCCGCTGCCGCTGGCCGCCGGAAAATTCGTGCGGGTAACGTCGCATCTGCCCGGCGTCGAGGCCGACGGTGGCCATCAGGTCGGTGACTTTTTTCTCAAGCTCCGCGCCTTTCATTTTCGGGTGCCGCTGGCGCACGGCCTCGGCAAGGGTGGAGAAAACGGTCATCCGCGGGTTCAGCGAGGCGTAGGGATCTTGGAATACCATTTGGAAATCAAGGCGGCGCCTGCGCACCTCGTGCGGGCCGAGCGCGCTGAGGTTCTCGCCGTTGAGGATCACCGCTCCCGAGGTGGGCGGGATGAGCTGCATGAGGGTGCGTGAGAGGGTCGATTTCCCGCAGCCTGACTCGCCGACGAGGCCGAGGATCTCGCCCTGCCGGATCTCAAGGTTCACGCCGTCCACGGCCTTGATCGTATCCGTATGGTGGGTCAGGAGACCGCCCGCCTTTTTCACGAAATGCTTCTCCAAATTCCGTATCTCAAGGTAGCTCACGCGGGGATAAAAGCATTCGCCGCGTTTCTCCGCAAACATCTTTGTTAATACATGATTCCCAGCTTGACGGAAAAGCGGAATTACGGGAAAACTGAGATATGAAAACCACGATTGATCTGCCCGATCTTATGTTCCGGAAAGCAAAATCCACCGCTGCCGAGCGCGGGATCTCGCTGAAGACATTCATTGCCGAGGCAGTGGAGCGCACCCTCACCCATCCAGCTCCGCAAGCTAGCGACAAGCCGTGGATGAGTGCCATCGAGGGGGTGCCGAAAATCCAGAAATCCGTGGTCGCAGGTATTGCACAGCGTGTGGCTGCATCTGACGCAGCAGATCTCGCAAGACAACCCTACTGATCGGCATGCTACTGGACACGAATGCGATCTCTGCGATCGGGGAAAAGGATGGCGGGATCCTCCGCATCCTCGCGGCAGCCGATGCGGTCGCCTTACCCTTCATAGCGGTTGCGGAGTTCCGCTACGGTCTCCTTGGCTCAAGCCGTCCCGAGTGTGGCTTATTACTTCTAGAGCGCCTCACCGACAGCGCAGGCGTTTGTTTCCCAGACGCCGAAACTCTCGGCCATTACGCTTGGATTTCGGATCATCTGAAGCGCAAGGGGCGGCCCATCCCGCACAACGACATCTGGATCGCCGCCCTCGCCCGCCAGCATTCAATGAAAATCCTTTCTCGCGACAACCACTTCGACTCGATCCAAGGCATACGCCGGGTGGGTTGGTAATCTGCCGCACCCCTCCCAATCTCCGTGACTTTTCCGCCGCATGTGCGAGAGATGCGGCGATGGAAATGCGGAAACACGAAGAGATCGCCCTGCGGCTGAGCGTGGTCATGGGCGCGTGGTTCGTGTATGCCGGTGGGCTGAAAATTTTCTCCAGCGGCCTGGACAAGTTCGCGGTGGACATCGGGAACTACAAGCTGGTCGGCGAGGGCATGGCGGTGGCGGCGGCTTACATCGTGGCGTGGGTGGAGGTGGTGGCGGGGCTTTGTTTCATGCTTGGCATGCTGAAAAAAGGCGCGTGGCTGGCGATGCTCGGGCTGGTGGTGGCTTTCAGTGTCTCGGTCGGCTCGGCGTGGTGGCGGGGGCTGGATATTTCCTGCGGCTGCCTCGGCGGGACGGAGAAAATTTCCTACTGGGCGAAGGCTGCGGAATTCACCTTATATTATGCGGTGCTGGGTTATCTCGCGTGGAACTTCTGGAGG
>CAMBTF010000011.1 GCA_945870545.1 Akkermansia muciniphila | reverse complement strand
TCTGCCTCGGCCGCGCTGAGTATGTCGTCGAGCGTGGCGAAGGCCGCGAAAGCATCCACCAACGCGCCCACCTGTGCCTCGGTGCGTTTTCCGATCCGCCCGAACCTACCCGCGCCCGGCAGCCAAGCGGGCAGCTTCGTGAGCCAGCCGCGTTTGCCGCCGCGCTGCCCCCCGGGCCCTTTCCACTCGCCTTCAAAGTCCATCGCTCACCGTTTCTGACAGCTGGGCCGCAACCCCGCAAGTCTTCGCGCGGAGACGCTGGGCTGCTGGGCTGCTTTCAGCCCAAGGATCTCCGGACACCAGCGTATCTTCCCGCCCGTGCGCCGCGCAGATTTCCAACAGGGGCATCGGGATCAGCGCATCCGGGGGTTAAGGGCGATCTGGGCGAGATCGGCGAGGAGGTTGGCGGCGACGATGAGAAAACCGTAGAACAGGACGAGGCCTTGGATCAGGAAAAACTCGCGGTCGGTGGCGGCGTTGACGAAGTGCTGGCCCATGCCGGGGATCTGGAAAATCGTCTCGATCACGAAGGAACCGGAGATCATCCCAGCGAAAGCAGGGCCGATGAAAGCGACGGCGGGGATGAGCCCGCCTTTGAGAGCGTGGCGGATGATGATGCGTGAGCCGGGCACGCCTTTCGCCTTGGCGGTGCGGATGTAGTCCTGGTTGAGCACGTCGAGCATGCCGCCGCGGGAAAGGCGGGCGAGGTAGGCCGCGTTGATCATGCCGAGGGTGAAGGCGGGCAGGATCCAGTCCGTGGGAGATGACCAGCCAGCGACGTTGAGGGACTGGAAATATAGCCCGGCCCCGACAGCGAGCAGCGGGCCGATCACAAAGCTGGGCAGGCAAATGCCAATCATGGCGAAGGCGAGGCACGAGAAGTCAACGGGCGTGTTTTTCCTCACCGCCGCGATGACACCGGCGGGGATTCCGACGAGCAGCGCAATACCCATCGAGGCGAGGCCGAGTGCCAGCGAAACGGGAAAGGATTCCGCGATGATTTCCGAGACCTGCACGCCCTCCTTCTTGATCATCGGGCCGAGATCCTGTTTGAAAACCAGGTTCGAAATGTAAATCGCGTATTGGACGGGCAAGGGCTTGTCGAGACCCATGGCTTTCTTCTTCTCGGCCAGGATGTGCTCGGGGAGCGCCTTCTCCTCCGTGTAGGGGCTGCCCGGCATGGCGTGGACGAGGAAAAATGTCAGCGTGACCAACACGAAAAGCGTGAGCAAGCCCTGCAGAAAACGGGATAGGATGAGCTTTGGCATGGCGGGCGGGCGTTCAGCGTTTCGGCGGCGGCGGGACGAGCCGGATGTGGGTGTAGGGATGGTTGTCGAGCAGCAGCGGCTCCCAGCCTTTCACGGAGGGATGCAGCAGGTAGTTTTTTCCCCACCAAGAAATCGGCGTCATGGGCGAGTCGGCGAGCAGGATCTCCTCGGCCTCGCGCAAAAGGCGATGGCGCGCGGCGGGATCCCTGACCTGGAAGGACTCCTTGAGCTTTGCTCCGAAAGGTTCGCTCTCCCAGCCGGTGCGGTTGTTGCCGTTGCCCGCCGACCACATTTCCAGGAACGTGAGAGGATCGATGTAATCCCCGATCCATCCGCCGCTGATGATCTCGTAATCCATGTCCTGCATGGCGACCAGGTAAGCAGTCCATTCCTTGCTCTGGATCTCGACTTCTACGCCAAGGTATTCGCGCCACATCGCCTGGATGGCTGTGGCGAGCGCGGCATTCGTTTCTTTGGAGGCGATGAGAATTTTCAGGCGTGGAAAATCTTTGCCCCCCGGGAAGCCGGCCTCAGCCAGGAGTTTTCTGGCCGTCTCGGGATCCAGCGCAACGCCGCGCGGCGGCTGGTAATCACCCATCGGCGGAGTCATGCCGTAGGCGGGCTTGAAGCCGCGGAAAACGCTTTCGCAAAGCGCCTTGCGGTCGATGGCGAGACTCAGCGCACGGCGGACGCGGACATCATCGAGAGGCTTCGCCTTGGTATTGTAACGATAAAGAACGGTGCCCAGGTAAGGCTCTTGACGCAGCGAGCCGGGGTCTACCTTTTTCATGAGATCCACCACCTCGGGCGGGGCGGTGTTGGTGACATGGAGCTGGCCGTCGCGGAACATGCGCGACTCGGTGAACGTGTTGCTGACAGGCAGGAAACGGATGCCATTGAGCGGGAAATTTCCTGCATCCCAGTAGTGCGGGTTGCGCTCGACCTCGATGTGGTCGTTGCGGCGGTAGGACTTGATTCGGTAGGGGCCGTTGCCGACCAGGTTCTCGGAGCGCGCCCAGGGATTTCCGACCATGTCGATTTTGCCGAACTTGAGCACTTGATGCTTAGGCACAGGATACCATGTGTAGTGCTTGATGACTTCGAGGAAAAAAGGTGACGGGCCGCGGAGGGTGAGGACAAAGCCGTGGGGATCGGTGACCTTGATGCCAACCGTCGAGAAATCCGTGGACTTGCCTTTGTTGAAGTCCTCCGCGCCTGCCATGAAATAGAGCATCTCCGCGTATTTCGCGCCGAAGGACGGGGTGAGCATGCGCTCGTAGGAGAAACGGAAATCCTCGGCGGTTACGGGTTTGCCATCCGACCATTTTGCCTCCGGGCGCAACCGCACCGTCCAGACCGTGAAGGTCTCATCCGGGGTAACCGACAGCGCGGCTCCCGGCGGCGCACTGAGATCCTCGGTCGGGTGCAGCTGGACCAAGCCCTCAAAGAGGGCGCGCATGATGTTGTTTTCGATCACGCCGGAAACAACCTGAAGGTCGAGGCTCTTGGGATCGGCGGAATTACCCATGAGAAGAATGCCCTCGCGGGTCGCCTTATCGACCTGGGTTTCCTTCTGACAGGAAACGAGCAGCAGGCAGGCGGATAGGATCAGGGGCAGTCGTTGCATCGCTGGTGCGGAAATGTTCCGGTTCCACCCGGACATTGCGAACGCCGAGACTTAGCGGCAAGCATTACGGGAAATATTTCGCGGCCAGGGACAAGCCGAAAAAGCGCGGAAGCTTACTTCGCGGCGACGTATTTCGTGAACGCCTTGAGTTCCGCGGGAAGCGGTTTCCCAAGGTTGAGATACTTCTCATAAAACACAGCCAGCGCGGCGGCCTCGGTGAGGCGGGTGTATCCAGTCGAGTTCTTGTTCTCGTCCTTGGTGCCCCAGTTCTGGATGGCGACCTGGACTTCCGGATCCTTCTGGTAAACGCCTAGCGCCTTGAGGCCGGCCTGTTGCGTCAGTATCTCCGAAGCTCCCGAGTCCGCTGTCATGGCGACGTTGTATTCGATGACCGCCTCACGGCCGCGCCCGAGATTGTCGAGCGCGAGGGCTTTGCAATAGGCAACCTGCGCGCGCTGGTAGCCGGGAAGAACCTCTTCATCCCTCTCCGAGGCGATGATCAAAACACGATCCCATGCGGCGGCGCGGACGGCGTCCCACATGATGTAGAGGTCGAGCTGGCGGAGCTGGTTCTCGCGGGTGATGGGCACCTTGAGGAAGGTTTTCAGAACGGCAGCGAGACCCTCGTAGTCTCCGAGGTGACGGAAGCATTCCATCTCATGGAAAGCGGCGAGGGTATGGAAATTGTCGGGCAACACGGCGATCGGCTTGCAGCGCTCCTTGACCGCAGCGAACGCCTCCTGCGCTTCCTTGTATTTCCTGCCCTCGAACAGATCGATGGCAGCGGCGTAATCGGGCGGCTCGACGAGGAAGACGGTGGCGAAATCCGCTGTACGCGCATCGTCGAAATCCGTGGAAACCTTGCTGGTCTTGTAACGGATCTGGGTCTTGGTGGCAGCAAGGATCCAGGCGCGGAAGGTGCCGCCGTTATTGGGTTTTGAGAGGATGGCCTCGGCCTCGAACGCCTGCGAGAAGGCAGGGATCGTAAGCGCGGGGATCAGCAGGAGCGGGAGGATGAGGTGTTTCATGGTATGGCTTGGGTTGGGGGTTTCGGGATGGTTCAGCGGCCTTCTGCCTCCGCCTTTTCCTTGAGGATTTCTTCCATGGATTTCACGTTCGGATCGGCCTCGTATTGGTCGGTGAGTTTCTGGACACGCTCCCAGAATTTCACCTCCTCGGGGGTCATCTTGTCCTTGAAGCGACCGGTCAGCTCGAGGAATTGGTAACCCCGCTGATACGCACCCTGGCGGTCGGAGGTGACACCCGGCCCGGTCGAGGCCTTGTTGCGTTTGTAAGAAAGCTCCATCCACCTCTCGATCGCGGGGGCGGAGATCTTGATGTAGCCCATGTGGGCGGAGAACACTTTCACATACATGGCGATGGCATCGTCGGTGAGGTTCCGTTTGTCGAAGGTCTCGGCCAGCATGAGGCCGACCTCCGGCGAGTATTTCGTAAAGCCGAGGGATTTGCCCTCCTCGCGATCGAGATATTGGTTCGCACGCTCGGCCGCCTTGGCGTAGTCCCCTTTTTTCATCAGGATCTGGATGATGCGATACAGGGCGAACTCGCGCTCCGGCTTCTCTTGCGAGTCGGCGAAGATGCGCTCGAAGTCCGCGATGCCTTTATCGAGATCGGCGGGCTGCGGGGACTGGCCGTAAACATCGGCACGGCCGCCGAGCGCTTGGAACAGATAGGCCTGATCGGGGCGGGAGAGCGCCTCGTCGTAATACGAGAGCGCCTCACGCGGCGCGGAGGTGTTGGTGCGCAGGTAATCGCCGAGTTTCACAAGGATGTAGTTGGAAAGCTCCTTGAGTTCGAAGTCCGCCTTCAGGTTCTGGAAAAGGACGGTGATCATCGCCTCAGCGGCGCGCTGCTGGTCGGGTTTCTCCTTGTCCTTGGCTACGGTTTCAAACACGCCGATGATGGCGATGCGTAGGATCGCGCGGGCGGCCTTGTCCGTGGTGCGGATTCCCGGGAAATTGTAGTAATGCTCCTTGAGCTCTTCAGGAGTGTGCTTCTCGAGATAGAACTCGGTGTAGGAGTTGATCGCCTCCTCAAGGCCGACAGATTCGGTTTGCTTGGCCATGTCGGAAATGACCTCCTGCAGACGAGCCAGCGCCTCATCACCGCGGTTGACGGATTCCATGGCATACATCTGGGCAACGGCGACCTGCGAGCGGTAGGGAGAACCTTCCGAATACTCCTTCCAGAATTTGTCGGCGTAAGGGACGGCATCTTTCAGGCGCGGGCCGAAGTCTTCGCCTTTCTTATGCTCGCCCAACATCGCGGTGAGGTAATAAAGCGCCTCGCCGACCACACCGTCATGGGCGCGTGTTTCACCGATCTCGATCGCTTTGAGATAATCGGCCTCGGCCTCATCACGTTTGTCGAGACCCTGCAGGACGTTGCCGCGAAGGTTGTAGGCCTGGTCCGTGACCGGGGAATCAGCGAACTCCTTGATAATGCGGGTCGTCTTTTCCACGGCGGGCTCATTCTCCTCCTCCGCGTAGTGGGCGTTGGCGCGGTCATAAAGCGCGAGCGGGATGTAGGACTGGTTTGGGTCGGCTTTGTATTTCTCGAGGAAAGCATCTAGCAGCTTCGCGGCCTTCGACCAGAACTGGAGGCGGGAAACGTTGGATGCCTGGAAATACGAGGCGGACATCGCGAAGACGCTCGCCGGGTATTTCTCGACATGCTGGTCGAGGAGCGGGGCGGCTTTGTCATATTGGCCGGTGTAGAAATAGGAGCCGCCGAGGACGAAAAGGACGAGATCGTGCTCCGGCGTACCTTCGGTTGCCTTCTTGTTCTCGATGATGTCACCCGCGATCTCGATACAGATCTCGTATTTCCCGTCGAAGAACAGGGAGGAGAGCATCATCTTCTGGACATCCGGCTTGTATTTGGACTCAGGGAAAGTGGCGAGGAACAGTTCGCCATATTTCTGCGTGGTCATGATATTGCCGATTACCGAGGAAGTGCGAACCAGGTGGAAAAGGTTGTCCTCGCGCTTCTCGGCCTTGGGAAAATACTGCTCAAGCTGGAGATAGGCCGCGTAGGAGCCGTGGAAGTTGCCGTTTGTATCATGGATGAACGCGATCACGGCGAGCTTGAACATCTCGATGGACTTATTGCCGCGCTGCTCGGCCTCAAGGGCGGTGAGCTGGGACTCGAGGCTCGCCTTGTCAAGGCGGAGGGTGCCGGAGGAAAGGCGCGGAAGATGGCCCATGTCGCGGATGCGGGCGCTCAGATCATCGATGGCGACTTCTGTGGCCGGAACGAACTGATAAAGGTTGAGCGCCGCTTCCGTCATGTCGGCCTCAAGGGCGTCGGCGGCGAGCTTCATGAAGGTCTTCGAATAGCGCTGCATCGCGTAGGGGGCGACGATCAGGCCGCCGCGGTTCTTGGCGATGAAATCGAGAAGCGCGCGCTCGTCGGGCTTTGCGATGGCCGCGGTGACCAGCGCCTGGAACCCGGCCACGATGGCTTCGTCCGGCGTGGGGAAGGTGTTCTTGTTCGTGATTGCAATTTCAAGATGCTCACTACCCTCGGTGATCTTACCGAGGCGATAATGGGCGATCGCCATGTTCACATGGAATGAACCCTGGGAGTATTTATCCTTCAGCTTGTCGCGCTCCTGGAGGAATTTTTTCCACTGGGTGATCGCCAACTCATTGTCCTCGAGGCCGAAGGCCGCGTCGCCCCATTTTAGCAGAGCCATCTTTTGAAAAACGTTACCCCCGCCAGCCACCTTGTCGTTGGGAAAGTCCTTGTAGCAGGATTCAAAGGACTTCATGGCTTCATCGAATTTCTTCAGCTTCAGCTCGCACATGCCCTTGCGGTAAATGATCGTTCCAAACTGCGCCCCGTAGAGCTGGATCGCCATTTTCGGATTCTTGCCAAAGGCCGCGGCTTTGGTGTTCAAGGCGAGCGCCTCCTCCCACTTCTCCTTATTCATCGCCATGAGGGCGGCATCGACGAGTTCCGGGAGCGTTTCCTGCGCGGAGGCCGGGACGGCGGTGGCCGCGAATGCGAGTGCGAGAAGGAGTTTTTTCATGGTCGTTATTGGGTAGGTTTTCTCGTGAAAAATCGGGTTATGGATCGGTAGAGGTAAAGTTTGAAAAATAATGCGCCGTCGGTGATGTCCTGCAAGGGGGAACGTCCGACGGCGTGGGAATTTTAGGGATTTCCTGAGGAAAATCCGTTCACTCCACCAGATCGGTGAATGTGACCGAGGAGATTCCGGCTCCGGCGAGCGAATTGAGGACGTCGATCACGCGCTGCTGCGTCGCGCCGGGATCCACGTAAACCTGCACCAGGGGCGTGCTGCCCGCGCTGCGCGCTGCGGC
Organism: Akkermansia muciniphila; assembly: GCA_945870545.1. Lineage (GTDB taxonomy): Bacteria > Verrucomicrobiota > Verrucomicrobiia > Verrucomicrobiales > Akkermansiaceae > Luteolibacter > Luteolibacter muciniphilus_A. The sequence continues at coordinate 6,686 of CAMBTF010000011.1, read as the reverse complement.
GGAGTAGAGGTCGAGCTGGCTGTCGAGCAGAGGCACATCGCGCACGCTGGCATCCTGATCGAGCTGTTGTTGCCCCGCGCCGACTCCGGTGTAGATCACGCCGGCGACATCCACGCGGATGAACATGGGTTCGATCTTGGGCTGTTCGTTGCTCGGGTTCGCGGCCGGAAGGGACATGGCCAGATCGGACTCGCGGATGGTCACCGATGATGTGACGATGAAGTAAATGAGCAGCAGGAAGCAAACATCAATAAGCGAGGAAATGTCGAGCTCCGGATTGTTGTCGTCCTCGTGGGAGTATTTCTTGTGGCGTGCCATAAAAAAGTGTGGGTGTGGGAATGGTGGTGGGGCGGACGGATAAAAGGTCGCCTATTTCTTAGAGCCACCGCCGCGGCCTCTCTCGTAGACGGCGAAGACAACTTGATCCACCTCGGCTTCGGCCGCCGCACGAACCGCCGTGCGCGAATATTTGAAGACCGCGTCCTGATCGCCGCGCAAGTGTAGCTTTGGTACGATGCCGAGCGGGATGATCTTGTCCCTCTCCCTCTTCACGAGATCGACGATGTCCTTGTCATCAGCGAGAATCACGGTGAAGTCTTCCCCGGTGAAGGTGCCGTCCTGACGGACATTGATCACGATGCGTCCGCGACCGTCTTCCTGTCTCTTGGAGTTTTTTGCGACCGGAGGAACAACATCCGGGTCGGTCTTCACGATGATCGCGGTGGCGTTGACGATGAAGAAGATGAGGAGCAGGAATACCATGTCGATCATGGGCGACATGTCGAGCTTCGCCTGCTCATCCTCAGGGGTTCTTGACGCTTTGAGCTTTGAGGATGCCATGGTTTTATTCTTGGGTTCGGAATTGCCTGGAAAGGATCAGACGTCGATTCCTTCGGGAATCTTGGCGTAAAGCGTGTCCGCGTTCACCGTGGCGACGGCGGCATTGAGCAGTCCCTCGGCGGCGTAAATTGCATCGGAAACGAGGCCGTTGTATCTGTTTTTGAGGACGTAGAAGACGACGATACAGGGAATGGCGTTGATCAGACCCCAGAGCGTGGTGAGGAGGGCGACGGAGATGTCACCTGCGAGCTGTGACGGATCGGCGGCTCCGGAGGAACTGAGGGTAGCGAAGCAACCGACCATGCCGATAACCGTTCCGAGCAGTCCAAGCATCGGGGAGGCCTGAGCGCAGACGGAGATGTAGTTGATCAAAACCATCGCTTTCCTGGCCTCATTGTTGGTGAAATCCGCCATGGCGTCCTCGATTTGGTCGCGCCCAAGGGTATCCGGCTGGGTTGCATCGATGTTAGGGAATGAATAGGCGACAAGACGGCCGAGGAAGGAAGGGTGGGAGGCGGCAAGCTCAATGGCGGAGCGGACGCGGCAGTTCGACATGTGATCCATGAGAGCGGCATGGAGATCGGAAGGGACGAACTTCGCCTTGCTGAAGTTCATGAAGCAGTAAATGGAGAGCCCGATGAACGCCATCACGGCGGCACCGATGAAGAGCATCGTCCAGCCGCCGTCGATCACCCATACGTCGAGGAGTGATTTCTTGGCGGGGGCATCCGCCGCGAAAAGTTGGGGAGCTGCCAGCAGGGTGGCGGTGATGATGGTGGACGCGGTGAAGCGATGGCGGGTTGCGAGTTTTTGGATCATGGACTTTTTTGAAGTTGTGCGAGGTGCCGCAGTTTGAAACTTACGGTGATATCGGCAAGAAAGATTTTGGGAAAATGAGAAAGAAGTTTGGCGCGTGCCGCGTTCGGGTTCGGGTTTGGGTTCGTAGTAGAACGCGTGGCGATGCGCTTTCCTTAGAAAAAAAACCGCCCCGCTCCCGGTGAGAGAAGAGGGCGGCGGGAAACGGGTTGAATCGGACGATCAGGCCTTGCCGAAGATGGTCTTGCCGGTGGAGCGGAGTTCATCGCAAGCCTGCTTCATGCGGTCGCAGAGACCTTGCTCGCCCTTCTTGAGATAGGAGCGCGGGTCATAGTGTTTCTTGTTGCCGACCTCGCCGTCGATCTTGAGCACGCCCTCGATGTTTTGGCAGATGTGCGTGACGATGGGGCGTGTGAAGGCGTATTGGGTGTCGGTATCGATGTTCATTTTCACGACGCCGTAATCGAGGGTTTCCTGTAGATCCTCGCTGGAGGTGCCGGAGCCGCCGTGGAAAACGAGATCCATCTCGGCGCTCGGGCCGTGCTTGTCGGTGACGGCTTTCTGGCCGTCCTTGAGGATGGAGGGCTTGAGCTTCACCGCGCCGGGCTTGTAGGAGCCGTGGACGTTTCCGAAGGTGGCGGCAAACATGAAACGGCCGATGCCGCTGAGCGCCTCATAGACCTCCAGCATGTCCTCGGGGGTGGTGTAGAGTTTCTCAATCGGCAGGCCGGAGGTGTCATGGCCGTCTTCCTCGCCGCCGACGCAGCCGGCCTCGACCTCAAGGATGATGCCGAGCTCGGCGCATTCCTTGAGGAGGACTGTGGAAATTTTCAGGTTCTCCTTCAGATCGACGACCGAGCCATCGAACATGTGGGATTGGAAAAGCGGGCCCTTGCCGGCGGCGATGCGCTCGCGGGAGGCTTGCAGGAGGGGCTTGAGGAAACCCTCGACCTTTTCCGGATGGCAATGGTCGGTGTGGAGGGCGATGAGGACATCGTGTTTCTCGGCGAGCAGGTGGCAGGCCTCGGCGAGGACGATGGCTCCGAAGGCGGCGTCCTTCACGGCGGTGCCGGATGCGAACTCGCCGCCGCCGGTGGAAACCTGGATGATGCCGTCGGATTTCGACTCCGAAAAGGCCTTGAGGGCGCCGTTGATGGTGGTGAGGGAAGTGACGTTGATGGCCGGGTAGGCGTATCCGCCTTTCTGGGCGGCATCGAGCATGGCGGCGTATTGTGCGGGTGTGGCGATAGGCATGACGGGGGCGGGGGTAGCCGAATCCGTGCCATGCGGCAAGGGCGAAGAATCCTTGCCAAAGCGTCCGGTCTGGCCTACGTCCTTCACCTCCCCCGCCGAAATGCGGGTCCCGTGGTCCAATGGATAGGACGATGGCCTCCGAAGCCGTAGGTGGTGGTTCGATTCCACCCGGGACCACTCGGGCGTTTTGCCCCTCTCACTTCACCCCGGTGATCGCATTTTCCGGAAGCATGGGAGCGATGCTGTCGGGTTTCGCGGGGGTGTCAGGGAAAAAATGTGACTGCAATTTTGCCAACGCCCTCTACTTTCCATCCAAGAGCCTGACACAAGTTCTAGCCAAGCTACCCGCCTTCACCGTGGCCGAGCGGCAGTTGCTGGTGCGGCGCGCCATCGAGCTGGATGAGCCTCCGCTGAGTGCGGCCGACGAGGGCTTGGTGAGAAACCGCTTCGCGGAGCATGAGCGCGATCCCTCCACGGCGGTTGCATACGTAGGTAAACGGATGATTGCCGGAGGACGGATGATCGTGTAGACTCGCCCCTATGGAAGTGGCGGAATTCATTCGGGAAGCGCGCAGGCTGCCGGGCGAGAAGCTTTTGCAGCTCGCTGCGGAAATCGACGCGGTCGCGGCTGAAACGGTGGATAAGAAGTTGGAACGTGCCGTAGAGGCCGGTTTCTTCGACGCCATGGCGGCGGCCGCGCTCCGGGAGGATGCCGAGGGAAAAACCTGCGAACTGGATGAAATCCTCGGTCACAACGGGGTTTCGTAAATGCTTGGCAGAGCTGGAGCCGAAGATACGGATTCGCGCGCTCAAGCAATTCAAGCTCTGGTCGAAAGATCACTGGCATCCATCCCTGCATTTCAAGCGCGTGGGCCCTTACTGGTCGGCGAGGGTTGACCGCGAACATCGCGCCCTGGGCGTCGAGAAAGACGGTAAGATCATCTGGTTTTTCATCGGCAGGCACGACGAGTACGAAAGCAAAATCTGAGTTTCGAGCGCCACTACTCGAACACATACGCCTTATCCCGCACCTTCACTTCGGGCGGGATCTTGTTTTCCTCGAAGAGATCATATCCGGTTTTCAGGTTTTCCCAGAACGGGAGGTGGGGGCTTGCGGTGGCCTCCGCCATGCGCTCCGGGGTCATGCGGAAGGGGAAGATGTGGACGCGGAAGAAAGGCTGGTGGTTGTCGAGGGCGGCCTGGCAGAGGGTGTAGATTTCCTCGATTTTCTCATCGGTCATGGCGAGGCAGCCGACGGAGACGTTGCTGCCGTGGATCATGATGAAAGAGCCGGTGCGTTCGTGGGCGCGGTCGTAGGCGTTGGGGTAATTGACGTTGAAGGAGAGGTGGAAGGAGCTGTTCGGGTTCATGTCGCTGGCACGGGAGAAATAGAATCCCTCCGGCACCTGGCGATCGCCCTCCGCGAGCTTGGGGCCGAGCTTTCCGCTGGCGGCGGCGATGGGATAGGTGCGGAACAGCTCGAATTTTCCGGTGGACTTGCTCTCCACATAAAGTTCCAGCTCGCGCTCCTCCTTGAAGGCGCGGATGAAAACAGGGGAGCCGGATTCCAGTTTTTTCTCCGTGAGTTCGGTTCGCATGGGTTTCGGGACGTCCCCATTCTTAGCTCGGTTTTTGGCCCTGTCGCCACAGGAACAAAGCGCGCACAGGATGATAGTGATGAAAAAAAACCGCTTCAGCGTGCGTGGTGGCGCTGGTTCAAATCGCGTTTTCACGCGCCACCTTGCACTCCGCACGGCATGCCCGCACAGGCCGATATGCCTAACCGTAACCATTGCTTTTGGCTGTGGGATGGGATTGCAATTTCGCATACAGGCCATTTTTCTCCATCAGCTCCTCGTGCGCGCCCTGCTCGACGAGTTCGCCGTGGTCGAGGACGCAGATCACATCGGCGTTGCGGATCGTGCTGAGGCGGTGGGCGATGACGAAGGAGGTGCGGTTCGAGCGGAGCTTGTCGAGGGCTTGCTGGACGAGCTTCTCGGTGGTGTTGTCGAGGGCGGAGGTGGCCTCGTCTAACAGCAGCAGCGGCGGATTCTTCAGCAACGCGCGGGCGATGGAAAGGCGCTGCTTTTCGCCGCCGGAGAAACGGATGCCGCGCTCGCCGGCCATGGTGTCGAGGCCTTCGGGCAGGGCGCGGATGAATTCGGCGGCGTTGGCGGCTTCGAGGATTTCCCACAGCTCTTCATCGCTCGCCTCGTGCTTCGCGAGCGTGAGGTTCTCGCGGAGGGTGGTGTTGAAAAGGAACGGTTCCTGGGTGACAAAACCGGTGTTGTCGCGGAGCCATTCCTTGGAGAGGCCGGAGAGCGGATTCCCATCTAACAGGATCTCGCCGGAGGTGGGTTCGTAAAAGCGGGAGAGGAGATTGAGAAAGGTGGATTTCCCCGAGCCCGTGGCTCCGACGAGGGCGACGGTCTGGCCGGGCAGGGCGCTGAGGCTGATATGTTTCAGCGCCGGAGCCTCGCCGCCGTAGGAGAAGCTGACATCGCGGAACTCGATGTTGCCGGAGAAAGTTTCCGGGCGTGCGCCTTCCGTGAGATTCGATTCATCGGGGGTATCGATAATTTCGAAAAGGCGCTTCGCAGATACTATACCCTTAGTAAATGTCTGCGAGAGCGTGTTGATGCGTGAGATCGGATCGAACAGGAAACCCCACGCCACGAGGAAGGCGATGACGATGCCGGGCGAGAGCTCGCCGTTGAGCGTCCACCATGCGCCGAAGGCGACCATGAGGATGATGCCGGACTCGGCGATGAAGGACACGGCGGGCCAGACGATGGCCTGGCCTTTCATGACATCCATGTGCTTGTCGCCGACTTTGCGCGAGGCCTCGTCGAAATCGGAGAGCGCCTGCGGCTCCACCGTGTAGGCCTTGATCTGGCGGATGCCGGCGAGGTTGTCGTGGAGGATCGCGTTGAGTGCGGAGGAGGCCTCGGAGGAGGCGCGCCATTTCGGCTCCGCCTTATTCGACCACCATGCGGTGATCAAGCCGATGAAGGGTAGCGGGATCATCACCACCAGCGTGAGCTGCCACGAGTGATAGAGCATGTAGCCAAGCACGATGAGGAACTGCAGGAGGGCGGCGATGGCTTGGTCGAGTCCCTCGATGATCACGCGGTTCGTGGCGGGGACATCGTTGGCGACGCGGGACATGATTTCCCCGGAGGAATTTTTATCAAACCACGGGATGGGCAGGCGCTGGAGCTTGTCGTAAAGCTCGCAGCGGATGACGTGGGTGAGTTTCAATTCGAGGTGGTTGTTCAGGTAGGTGCGGAGGGTGAAAAGAAGCTGCCGGGCGAGGATCGCGCCGACCCCGATGAGCGCGGTGGAAAGGATGAGATCCGGGCGGTTTTTTCCGATGATCGTATCGATGAATCGCATCGTCACCCCGGGCAGCACCAGCACCAGCGCGGTGCAGGCCACGGCCATCAGCAGGGAAAGGCCGCTGAGCAGCGGAAAGCGTAGGGTGTGTCGGATGAGACGGAGCATCGCAGAAACCATGTGCTAAAATCGCGCGCATGGCGAACCGCGAATTTGCGCGTGGGACTTCTTTCTCGGCCAAACCAATCCGACGTGGAGTATTGAGCCCGAAATCCGAAATAGAAAATTGGTTCCAAGTAATTTGACCACAGAGACACAGAGAACACGGAGCTCTCGAAGCAACATCATAAAGTGTTTCGCATCATTTTCCCAAACCTCTGTGTTCTCTGTGTCTCTGTGGTAAAGACCGCTGATTTTGAAATTGAATATCGGTTTTCGGG
>CAMBTF010000010.1 GCA_945870545.1 Akkermansia muciniphila | reverse complement strand
TTCAGGAGGAGGTTGGGGAAGCAGCCGACGGCGAGGAGGGCTACGGTGAGGAGGACGGCGGGGATGTGGTCGGTGAGGGTGAGGTCAGCGGCTTTCTCGGTGGATTTCACGGCGGGGCCTTGGAAGATATTGCGGTAGGCGCGGAGCATATAGACGGCGGAGATCACCACGCCCCAGATCGCGAGGATGCAGGCGATCTGGACGGGGCCGAGGCCATTGGCGGGCACGTAGTTTTGGAAAGCGGAGAGGAAAACGAGCACTTCGCCGGAGAAGTTCGCGAGGCCTGGCAGGCCGATGGATGCCATCGCGGCGATGCCGAACAAGAACGCCATGCCGGGCGCGGATTTTGCGAGGCCGCCCATGTCGGAGAGATCCAGCGAGCCGGTGCTGCGCTCGATGCGATCCGCGAGGCCGAAGAGCAGCGCGATGGAAACGCCGTGTGCGAACATCAGGACAACGGCGGCGGGGAGAGCGAGGGTGTTGCCGGGCACAGCGATCAGCGCGGCGATGGCCAGGAAGATATAGCCCATGTGCATCACCGAGGAATTTCCGAGCAGGGTGTCGAGGCGCTTCTGAGAAATCGTCACCAAACCGACCCACAGGATATTTCCTAATAACAGCACAAGCAGCGGCGTGAGCCATGCCTGCATGCCTTCCGGCACGAGCGGCACGGCGACGCGGAGCAAACCGTAGAGGCCGAATTTTTTCAGCACGCCGGCGTGGAGCATCGCGGTCGGGGCAGGGGCGCTGGCGTAGGCGGGCGCGGCCCAGGAGTGGAAGGGGAACAGCGAAACGAGCGTGCCGAAGCCGATAATCAGCAGCGCGGCGATGCCTTTCTGCGCGGCGGGATCGATGGAGCCGGCGAGGTTCTTGATTTCCCGCATGTCGAAGGTGCCCGCCAGCGAGGCGAGCCACACCAATCCAGCGAGAAGAATGAGAGAGCCGAGGCCGAGGTAGATCGTGATCTTCCATGCGATCCCGCGCCGGTCGCCGCGGCCGAGGATGCCGATCATCAGGAAAGTGGGGATCAATGCCATTTCGTGGAATGCGTAGAAGAAGAATAGATCCGTAGAGGCGAAGGCTCCGATGGCTCCCGCGGCGATCAACAGGGAGGAACCGTAGTAGAGTTTTTCGCGGCCTTCCGGCGCTTTCCCGGAGAGCACGGCGGCCATCGTCACGATCACGGAAAGGATCACCATCACGAGGCTCATGCCATCAAGGTATCCGAAGCTGAGGTTGATTGCGGGCTTCGTCAAAACCGGCAGGGAGAAATTCCAGATCGCCTCTTTCCAGCAGAACACCGAGCCGAGACCGAGGACGAGATTGATGGCGGACGCGGCAATCGCAGTGAGCCGGGCGGGAGCGCCAAGCAGGATCGCGAGGAAAGCGAGGATGGGCAGGGCGACGAGAAGGATGAGCATGGGAAAAAGGGGCGGGTGGCAGTGGTTCCGTGGCGGCAGGGCGAATACAGCGAACTTGGGGCGGCGCGGAAAGGGCAAAATCGGATTTTTCAGCGGTGTCGGGGTTACGTAGGGGAGACCAGCCATGAATGCCGGATCTCCGCCGAACTCAGAGGACGGTTGACAGCTGGCGGTAAGCGTGAAAGATCCCGCCCCATGCAAATCCGGACCTTTACGACTCCCCTGATAATTGCCGCCGTGTTGGTGGCGTTGCCCGCCCTTGTGCATTCGGAAGAGACTCCGGCCGCGAAACCTCCCGCAGCCGACGAACCGGCGCCTGCCCAACCTGAAAAGATTATGCCCGAAACACCCGCCGATGTAGCCGCCGCCCCCGCCGATGCCGTAAAGACCGAGAGCGGTCTGGCGTCGAAAGTCCTCAATGCCGGAACCGGCGATAAAAAACCCACTGCCTCCGATACGGTGACCGTTCATTACTCCGGCTGGACGACGGACGGGAAAATGTTTGATAGCTCGGTGAGCCGCGGTGAGCCCACGAGTTTCCCCCTCGGTGGCGTGATCAAAGGCTGGACCGAAGGTCTCCAGCTGATGGTGACCGGTGAGAAGCGCCGTTTCTGGATTCCGGAAGAACTCGCCTACGGCCCGGCTGTTCCCGGCAGCGGCCGCCCCGGTGGCATGTTGGTCTTTGATGTGGAACTGATCGCCATCAAGGAAGCAGCCAAGGCTCCGGCCGATGCCGAGAAAACGAAGGGCGGGGTCGCCTACAAGATCACCAAGAAAGGCGCGGGCGAGATGCCGGGAGCGGATCAAATTGTCACCTTCCATTTCACAGCCAAGACCACGGACGGCAAGGTGGTGCAGGACAGCCGCACCCAGCCCGCGCCTCCCAGCGTGCCTCTCGATAAAATGCCACCGAAACTCGCCGAGATCATCGGCGGGATGAAGACGGGCGAGCAACGCCAATGCTGGCTGCCTGAGCCGCAGGCTCCCGGCGGATTGATCGTCGCGGACATCGAGTTGTTCTCCTTCAAGGCCGCTCCACCGGCACCTGCCGTTCCCAAAGACGTCGCCGCCTCCCCGGCCGATGCGAAGAAGACCGAAAGCGGGATCGCCCACAAGGTGCTGACCGCAGGTAAGGGTGAGGAAAAACCAAAGGCCGCAGATACCGTGAAAGTCCACTACTCCGGATGGACGACGGATGGGAAAATATTCGACAGCTCGGTGACCCGTGGTGAGCCCGCTGAATTTCCGCTCAGCGATGTGATCAAGGGCTGGACGGAAGGCGTGCAGCTCATGGTGGTCGGCGAGAAGCGTCGCTTCTGGATTCCGGAAGATCTTGCCTATGGCCCCGTCGTCCCTGGCAGCGGTCGACCCGGCGGAATGCTGGTGTTCGACATCGAGCTGCTCGAGATCGTCCGCTGATCATTCAATAAATCGGCATTCATCAATCAAGAATCATCAATCCATTCCGCATAAGAATGATGATTGATGATTGTTGAGATCGGATTTTTGATCTGCAATCTCACCCATGTCGCTATCCAATAAAGGCTACAAGACGCTAAACCATCGTGACGTCCAGTATCGCTGGATGATGAAGAACCGGAGTGGGGTCAACGAGGTGTCGATCTACACGAACGCCGCGATAGGTGGGCGTGAGTTGATCGCCGAGTTGCCGCGAGTAGTCACTTTGGCGATGGTCATGGATGCCGCTGATTTTGGAAACGCGAACGGCTGGAATCCCAATGAGGAGGGTCAGCCACTGCGCTGCAAGCACACGCGGCGGGGTTTCGAGTTGGCGATTTGAGCCCCCCTTTTTTTTACCCGAACTCCTAAGTTGCAGGGGGATTCATTGGAATTTTGACCACAATGGAAGCGCAGCGAACATGGAGGACCTAACCGCCTCCAAATCCTTCCTCAAATGGCACGGATTGTCACAGATTTAGCCCATTTGCCAAAAGTCCTTGCGCAGATCCATGCCGCCGGAGGCTTTTGACTGCGGCGGTTCTCATCCGCCGCTTTTTGGGTGAGTGATGGAAAAACGAACTAACCCGGCAGCAACCCGTCGTTCCGCCAAACAAAGCCGCCCTTGAGAGCTTTGAATGAAGAATCACAGCAGTCCAGAGCCTGCGGCGCACGCTACTTTGTTGTCACCTTTTCACGCACGAACTTTTGCCAAACGGTATAAACGTGACAGCACGCAGTGGGATGTTTGGCGGGGCGGAGCGACGATCTTCGGGGAGGGAGTTGAACCGGAGGTCCGGAGGCATTTTGTCAAGATTTGCACACTGACCCCATTTCTGACCCCATTTCTGACCCCATTCCCTATGACTCCATTTCCTAGAAATGGGCGGAATTGGTTAGGAGAAAATGCTCTCAAGCCCCGGGCGTGGAAGCGTGGCGGGTGGTGAAGAAGAGCTCCAAGCGGTGGTGGAGGTCGTCGTAGAAACGCTTTTTGATCGCCTCTATGGCGGCGCGCTTGTCGGACTCGTGATGGCCGATGTGTTCTTCCTCGGCGCGCATTTTCTCGGCGAAGGAGCGCTCCATTTCTACGAGGGAATCAAGGAATTCCCGGGCGGCGCGGGTGTGTTCCACGCCATCGACGAGGGCGTGTTCGAGCTGATGGTTGCGGGTGACGGCGAGGTGGTTCCCGGCGGTGAGCTGCTGCATGTAGCGGGTGCGTGTTTCGCGGAAGGCACGGTGCTCGGTGTCGAAGGTCATTTCATCGCGATCCACGAGGGTGTCGTAGGGGCCGGGCTTGGTGAAAAATTTCACGATGAGCGGGATCGTGTCCACGAGCATGAAAAGCAGCGTGAGGATGATGTAGGTGTAGTAGGCGAACTGTCCGCCCTGCTCGCCGGCCTTGAAGAGATGATGGAGGGCAAGTGTCTGGGTGAGGATGTCCTTGCGGGGCTCTGCGCGGATCGCGGCGAGGCGGACGGTTTCCTCTGTGCCGACGGCGGCGAGCTCGTCCTGGGTGCGGGTGAGTTCCATGAGGAGCGAGTCGATCTGCTGCTTGATCGTTTCGCGCAGGGCGTTCTGCTGGGTGACGAACTGCTCCGCCTGGTCGTTCTCGACGCGCTGCCGGAGACCCGCCACGCGCTCGGCCTCGGCCTTGTTGGCGAGTTCGATCTCGGCGAGTTTCGTTTCGAAAAGGCCGATGGCACCCGCCTCCGCCTCGCGGGCCTGGGTCTGAAGGGAGGCTTTCTCGGCGGTGAGGTGTTCGAGCAAGGCGCCGAGGCGCTTTGTTTCCTCGCGGCGCGGCTCGAGCTGATCCGCGCGGATGGAGCGGGCGCGCGGCCCCTCGCCGGCGAGGCCGGAACGCTGGCCGTTGAGCTCGCGCTCGAACTCGGATTGCCAGAAAGAAAGCTCGGTCTGGAGCTTGGCGTATTGCGGGTTGAGCTCGTCCGTCTGCTTCTGCACCACTTCAAGACGCGCGCGGAAAGGGGTGGTGGCCTCGTCGGTGGCGGCCTTGAGCTCTGTCTGCTGCGCGGCGGTGAGACCGGGGATCGCGGCGGATGCGTCGTCGTTTTCCTGGAGAATGAACTTGGCCTGGAAGGACTCGTTCCAGCGCAGCCGCTGGTCGGCGAGGGATTTGTCGATGCCGCCGATGCGCTCGCGGACCTTTTCCTTTTCGGCATCGAAGCCCGCGCGAACGACCTCGATCTCGGCGGCGCGGTCGGTCTCGATGACGGAGGAGACGGTGTCGCGGAACAGGAGCAGGACGAGGGGGTGTGCGATGGTGATGCCCATCAGCACGGTGACGACAAGGCGGAGGGAGAACTGCGCCATTTTCCGGAATATGGAGAGGTAGGGGCGGTATCCGGCGAGCAGGGCGCGGTCGATGGTGAGGATAATGAACGCCCATACGCCGGCGACGGGATAGATCACGCCGGGCTTGTCGGTGAGCGTGGAAAGAGCGTAGGCGCAGGCGATGAAGGCGAACGCGCAGGGCACCAGCACCGTGGCTCCGAAGGCGACGTATTTCCTCTGCTCCCAGGCCGGGCAGCGCTCGAGGGTTTCCGTGCCCGCGCCGGAGAGCCAGAAAAACACGCGCTTCATGGTTTTTGTCATGGAGTACCTATACAGGGTAGCCGTGGCGGGTATATCAGAAAATAAGGAGGAGGGATATTTCTGTCCCTCTATTTCTGCGTCGGGAAGTCGGGACAGGAATGTCCCGACTCCTTACGGGGAGACGGCTAAACGCTCGGTCACCGGTTCGGATTCGAACAGGAAACCGTTTTCCTTGTAGGTTTTCAGGCGGAAATGGGTGGCGGTGGAGATCACGCCCTCGAGCGAGGAAAGTTTCTCGGAAACGAAGCGGGCGACCTCGCGTAGATCCGCGCCCTCGACGACGACCATGAGATCGTATCCGCCGCTGGCGAGGTAGCAGGAGACGACCTGGTCGAAACGGGCGATGCGCATGGCGAGCCGGTCGAAGCCGCCACCGCGCTCCGGAGTGACGCGCACCTCGATGAAAGCGGAGACCGAGGTGTCGCCGATGATTTCCGGGTTCGTCACCGCGTGGTAACCGAGGATCGTGTGGTCTTTTTCCCAAGCGGTGATTTTTCCGGCGACCTCCGCTTCGGTGGAATCGATCATGTCCGCGAGTTCCTTGTAGGAGGCGCGGGCTTTGCGGCGGAGGATGGAGAGGAGCTTCATGGTCGGGAAAAATGAGGGATTGGGGATCAGGGGCGCTTGGCGAGGAGGTCGCGGATTTCGGTGAGGAGTTTTTCCTCGGCGGAAGGTTCGGGGGCGGGGGCGGGCGGTGCCTCCTTGGTCATGAGCTTGTTCATGGGACGGATGAAGATGAAGAAGAGGATCGCGCCGGTGATCAGCAGCGAGATGAGGGCATTGATGATGATGCCCACATCGAAGACCCAGATTTTCAGGGAGATATTCGGATCGCCGCCGATCAGGTTCAGTAAGGGGTTGATGAGGCCTTCCGTGACGGCGGTGACAAATTTTCCGAATGATGCGCCGATGAGGACGCCGACCGCGAGGGAGATCGCGTTGCCTTTGAGGATGAACTCCTTGAATTCGCCCACTATTGTTGGTGCTTGCATGGTGCGGCGATTCAAGCGGCTTTCCGGCGGCGAATCAATGCTAAGTTCGTCAACGTTCCTCGCCATGAAGCTTCAACCGCAAATTTCGGGAATGTGCCGAATTTTTGTGCGTCGGGTTTCTAACATTGGGCATGGCGGATGAAATCCGCCGCCACGCATCAAGCGCGTAGCAGCCGCTCCAGCTCCGTGGCCGTCCATGCTGGCGCGTCGGTGGGGGTGATCGATTCGTCGAGCGATTCGGCGAGGGCTTTTTTGGTGGTTTGCAGCTCCACGACCTTTTCCTCGACGGTGCCGCGGGTGAGGAGGCGGAAGACCGTGACGGGCTTCGTCTGGCCGATGCGGTGGGCGCGGTCGGTGGCCTGTGCCTCGGCGGCGGGGTTCCACCAGGGGTCGAAGTGGACGACCACATCGGCGGCGGTGAGATTCAGGCCGTAGCCGCCGGCTTTCAGGGAGATGAGGAAAACGGGCGGGCCGTCCGGGGATTGGAAGCGCTCGACGAGTTCCGCGCGGTTGTGGGTCTGGCCGTCGAGGCGGAGGGAGGGGATGCCGAGGGCTTGGAGCTGGATTTCGATCTCGATGAGCTGGGTGCGGAACTGCGAGAAAACGAGCATACGGCTGCCGGAAGCGATCGATTGCTCGGTGATTTCCAGCAAGCGCTCCAGTTTCGCGGAGCGGCGGGGGATCGGCAGGGCTTTCAGTTTATCCGAATCAAACAGCGCAAGGTCGCAGCAGGCTTGGCGGAGGCGGAGCAAGGTGGTGAGCGCCTGCATCCTAGCGGCGGCATTCTGGCCGGAATCGCGGATCTCATCGATGCGCTTTTGTCCCTCGCGCTGGATCTCACGGTAGAGAGCGGATTGGTCGGCGGAGAGGGTGCAGAACTCGTCGATGAGGATTTTCGAGGGCAGCTCCGGCGCGACCTGCTGCTTTGTGCGGCGGAGGGTGAACGGGGATGTCTTGATCCGGAGAAGCTGCCCGGCGCGGGCGGCGGTGTCGGGTGATTGAAGCGGCTGTTCGTAGCGTTCCGCGAAATCCTTGCGGGAGCCGAGCCAGCCGGGCTGGATGAAGCGGAAGATCGCCCATAGGTCGCGGGCGGAGTTTTCCACCGGGGTGCCGGTGAGCGCGATCCGGTATCGGGCGTTCAGCTTGGCGACCGCCTTGGAGTGATCCGTATCCGGATTGCGGATCAGCGAGGCCTCGTCGATCACAGCGCACAGATATTCCTGTTTCAGGTGCCAGGCGAGATCGCGGACGAGGGTCGCGTAGGTGGTGAATACGACATCGCCGGGGCGTATGGTTTCCCGGAGGCTATCGCGTTTCGGGCCGTGGAGGATGACGGTTTTCCGACCCGGAGCGAAGCGTGCGAACTCGGAATGCCAGTTTCCAAGCAGGGAAGTCGTAACGACGACTAGTGCCGTCGCAGGCTGTGAACAACTTGTGAATTGTTGTTCCAAGCACGTGATTGTCTGGAGCGTCTTGCCGAGCCCCATGTCGTCGGCCAATAGAGCTCCGCCATAACGATTCAAGCGATCGATTAACCACGAGTAGCCCTGCTGTTGGTAGGGGCGGAGATCGGCGGATACGGAGTCCGGTTTTTCTCTTTGAATGATCTGACTAGTATTTTCTAAGTAATTGTTAGTAGGTGATTTACAAAACTTTTTACTGATTTCCTGTATGATGAGCGCGGAGGCATTTTTCGCGATGAAATGACCGTTTTCCTGCTGGAGATCGAGCTCCTCGAAGAGCGGGTCGATGAGGTTTTCGATATCCTCGGAAAGGATGATCCGCTGACCGTCGGTTTGTTGGGCGAGCGAGTTTTTCGAGCGCAGCAGGCGGCGGACTTCGGTTGTGGACAGAATCGCTCCCGTGTCTGTTTGGAAGAGGAGGTTAAAGCGAATTGAGCTTTCGTCGGAAACGATCGTTTGAATAATGGGGGAAACGAAAACGAAGGAAGAGCTGAGGGTTTGTGCGGTGGGTGATAGGGTGATTTTCCAGGCGGCAGGGAGGGATTTGAGGGATTGGGTGAGAAAAGTTTGGATCGCCTGTGGATCGCTGAGTTCGTGGTTGGGAAGAGCTTTTCCGCCGACGCGGGAGGCGAGGATTCTGAGTGCGGCGGCTTCGGCGGAGGGGTTGCGTGTGATGACGGTTTGGTGATCTAGGCGCGGGAGCTTCCCGGAGCCGTAGGAGGTGGTGAGGCGGAGGATGAGTTTGGGACCTTGGCTATCGATGTGGAGGCCGATCTCGGGAGTTGCGGGGATGAAATGAAGGGATTCGAACCAATTTGAGGCGGAGAAATCGAGGTGGGTTTGGAGGGTTTCGAGATGGGTGAGGAAGGTTTCGAGGGGTAGTTTCGCGGTTTTCTGGTCGGCGAGATTTAGAAAGAACGGGAGAAGCTCCGGAGAAACGGGTTGGGTACTGGTTTTCGAGAGGGAAACCGGGGTGATGTGCCAGAAAGACGAGCCGATGCGGGTGAGGGGCGCTGATGGTGGTGTGAGGATTACGTGTCCGTTGTCCATGGAACAATCCGCGAGGTGGATCTGGGTTCCGGAATCGACGGAGAGGGGTTTACCATCTGCCGTTATGCGCGGGTGTTTGGTGAGTGATTCGAGAAATGCGGGGAGCTGGGATGGATTGAGGGCGAGCTGGATGGATTGATTCGAGGTGGCCTTGTTTGCAATGAGCCAGGCGGTGACTTGTTCGTCGGCGGGGCTGGGTGTTTCGTCGGATGTTTCCAGCGAGACGGAGGCGTGGCCTTTTTCTAGGGATTTTTGCCAAGGGCCGAGGAGACGGATTTTCCAGGAGACGGAAGGAATGGTGATTTTTTCGCGGATTGGTGCCGGGACCGGGGGGGCGATGAGGTGAAGGCCGGTGGCGATGGCGTGAGGGCAGAGAGCGCCATCGCGCTGGTTGGCTGGGCAGGGGCATTTCGCGTCGAACCAGGTGGGTGTCCTTGCGATGACGGTGGTGCGGTAAGTGCGCTTGCCGATCTGGACGCTGCCGGTCCAGCCGTTTTCGGTGTGTTCGGAAGTGGTGACGGCGCCGATTTTCAGGAGGGATTGGGCTTCCTTGAAATCCTGCCAAGAGGCGGCTTTGCGGAGGGCGGATTCGTCGAAGGTAGGCACGGCGCAATGCAAGCGGATGGCGGCGCGCGGGGAAAGGCAAAGTCCCGTTTCTTCGCGCTTTCCGCCTGTTTTGTGGGACGACGGGATGCTACCAGGTCACTTCGTTTTTCCATCAATCACCTAAAAAGCTGCGAATAAGAACCGCAGCAGTCAAAAGTCTCTGGCGGTATGGATATGCGCACGGACTTATCGCCAAAATTCTAATTGCTGTGCTTTTTTGGCTTCGCACGCTTGAGCCTTGCTCCGATTTCCTCCGCGAGGGCTTGCAGGCGGGTCTCGCCGGAGGCTTGTGGGGGCTGGGGGTCAAAGCGGATGCGTTGGTGGATTTCGAGGGCTTCCTCGAGATCCGTTTCCGGGACGCAGTATCCGGCGAGGCCGCGCAACCAGGCGGGGAGAGTGACGCCCGCCGGGCGCGGGCCGAGAATGCGGCGGGCTTGCTTTTCCAGGTGATGCAGCGCTGTGATACGCTCCGGCGGGATGGGGTTCCCTGCGGCGTCCTTGGTGACTACGAGCTTCGATCTCCAGAGCCTGCGTCCGATGAATATGAGCGTGCCGAGGCCGAGCGTCCACATGATGAGGGTGGCGCCGAGGCGATTCGCGGGGCGGTTGCGCCAGAGGAAAAAGTCTTCCTTGAGGCGCTGGTAGGCATCGGCAAACCCGCGAGATTCGGTGGCATCTTGTGTCTCCGCCGCGAGCCAGTTCGGCGGTGTGGGGTCGAAGTCGATCCACAGGCCTTTGCTATCGTCCCAGACGCGCGTCCATGCATGTCCATGCGTGCCGCGGATGATGAACTCGTCGCGTTTCATGTCCCTCTCCATTACGGCGAAGCCGACGCAATAGCGGGCCGGGACGTCGGCGGCGCGGAGCAGGAGGGCGGCGGCGGTGGCGAAATACTCGCAGTGCCCGCGCTTTGAGGTGGTGAGAAAAATGGAGATGGCGGTCGGTTTCCCTAAGCGTGCGCGGCCTATGGTGAGGTATTGCGTGTAGGTGAACTCAGCCATGAACCACGTCTGGATACGGGCTATTTTTTCAGCGGTGGTGGGTAGATCGCGGAGCCCTAGTTCGGCGGCGGTCTTTTCTAACGTTTCGCGTTCCAGCGTGTTGATCTCTAGGTCGTGCTCTGGCCATGGTGGGTTTTCAGGAACGGCGTTGTTGCGCCAGCGGACGGTGCCGTCGATGATGGCGCGCTTGGGGAAAACTCGGACGGTGCCGAGCGGGTTTGACTCGATAGCGTCGAGCTCGAAGTGCTGGAGGGTGGCGGCGTCGCCGGGCAAGGGTATGGGATCTTCGGGACGGATGGCGCCGCGCAGGCGGAAGGCGGGCAGGGGCTTGAGGAGATCCTGTTTCGTCATTTCTTCCCGCAGCATGTAAAAGGGTTCGTCCGGTTTGAGTTCGCGTGTGGCGAGGATGGTGAACGCATCGTTTTCCTCCATTTCTTCGTCGAAGGATTCCGGCAATTCGTTATCCCAGGAGACATGCTTGTAGCGGTTGTAGGTGGCGAGCCGCAATAGACGGGGCACCCTGCCGCCTTCCATCATTTTTATCCGCCAGAGCATTTCGGGCGACTGCTTGATTTTTCCGAGCGAGCCGATGCTTGTCTTGCTGACTGTCAGGTCGGTGCTGGGGTAGCCGCCGTCGGAGGGGCGGTTCGTCGCCCAATCATGGATTTTTTTCATCCCGATCTGACCGCCGAAACCGATCATGCCGGCCGTGAGCAGGATCATCGCGAGGGCGAAAGGCCGGGCTTTCACGCGGGAGAACACCAGCCATCCGCCGAGCACCACGAGGCCGGGTAGGAAGATCCATGTTTCCGCGTGGCGGCCGAGGCTGGCCGCGACCATGGCCACGACGAAGTAGGGGTTTCCGAAATTGAAATGGATCAGCGCATCGCCGAGGCCGAGACGGCGGTTGCGCTGGCGGTGGAGCTCGCTGAAAAAGGAGAGGCTGTTGAGTGCCATGTCGTCGCGCAGGCCGTAGCTCTGTACGTACTGGAGCGGCAGCAGCAGCATGGGCAGCCACACCATCAGCTTCGGGAGGGCGGTGTAGCGGTCGCCGTCGAGCCAGATCAGGGTGCCGGCGATGACGGTGAGCAGCATGCTAATGCGCCAAGCGCGGGAGGCGGCGAGGTGATCGAAGTCCCAGCGGAAGCGGATCCAGTTCGCGCCTTCAAGAAGCAGCGCGGAGACCAATCCCATCGTCGCGTTGCCGCTCATCGCTCCCCAGAACAGCAGGGATGCGCCGAGAAGGAGGCGAGGTGGAGGCTGGACTACGGGGCGCATGGGAGAGATTGGAGATTGGAGATTGGAGATTGATGATTGATGATTGATGATTGATGATTGATGATTGATAATTGGGGGAAGTTTTACGTTAGCTGGCGGCGGATAGTGTGGTCGGTAAGCGCAGGAGATCGCGGGCGATCACGCCGCATTCTAGCCAGTGACCGATCACGCCGGGTGGGGCGGTGCCATTTCCTACCACGATCGGCACGCAGGGAATGGCGGCTTTTACGAGAGTTTTCACGAAATGTTCGCGGCTCTCGTCCCAGCCGTTGAGGACGAGCAGGCAGGAGGTCATTTTCTCGCGGTGGCGGATCACGGTCTGCGCGAGCAGATCGAACTGGGTGCCGTGCTCGACCTCTACCCCGGCGAGGACTTCGAGAAGTTTCTCCGTGCGCTCCATGCCACGCCCGGCGGTAACGGTATGTGCCTCGCCCGCGATGAACATCAGGTCGAGCAGCGAATCGCTGCGATCCAGTCCAACGATGAACGATGCGGCGACGGAGACCATTTCCTCAAACACGGCGGAGTCAGGCGAGCCGGGAAAGGTGTCGAGCACGAGGGCGTAGCGCGGGAAAAAATTGTCTTCGAGTTCCTTCACCATCGGGCGGCCGGTGTGCGCCCAGCTTTTCCAATGGATCTGCCGGAGGGGATCGCCGGGGCGGTATTCGCGTAAGCCGACGAACTCGCCCGCGCTGCCGATCGCGTTGCTCGTTTCCTCGCCGCCAATGCGGAACGCGGCGGAGCCGGGCATGCTAAACGAGGGCAGCCGGTAACGTTTCGGCAGCACCACGAGCCGCGCGGGTGTAGATCTGGTGGGTGAGCATTTCTGGAAAAAGCCGAGCGGATCGGGCAGCAGCGCGCGGACATCGCCCATCGGGATCACGCCCCGGCGGGCGGGTGTAAGCTGCATGGAAACGCGGAGGCTCTCACCGGGCGCGAGGCGAAAGGTTTCCCGCGACTCCTCCGGGGTGAAGGCACCCTTCCGCGAAGTCAGCCATTGCCAGCGGTAGTAAACCATTGTGCGGTCGAAGAGATTCCGCTTCTCCTCGCCCGGCTCCGGCGTGCCCGCGAACTCGGTGAATGAAGGGCGCGGATCGGGTGGTGTTTGGGTGAGGCGTGCGTCGCGCAGCTTGCGTTTCCCGATGTTTTTGAGTCGCACGGAGTAATGCAGCGGCTCGCCCGCCGTCGCGTGGCGTGGCATTTCCAGTGCGGCGGAAAGTTTCGCCCGGCGGAAAAGCGTCCACGTGAGGCTCAGCGTCACCAGTCCGAGCGAGAAACAAAAGATTTGGAAGATGGGATCTTTCGGCTGCCCCACGCTGAGGAAACTCCCCAGCAAAACCACCAGCAACGCCCCCACACCGGCAGGCCGTATCCGGCGTCCGAACCAATGACGGACGGATGCGCCTTGCCGATACAAGAGATGTAAAATTTTAAGTCTCAAATGAATGTAAATCTGAGGCTTTTCGAGAGATTCCAAGGAAGTGATTTCAATCTATGAACCGCAGTTGGGCATTTTCAGACTGTGTGAACCGGCTTGCCGGCAAGAAACCTGGAGATGTTTTCGGCGGTGATGGCCATGAGGCGCTGGCGGGCTTCGGTGGCGGCCCAGGCGATGTGCGGGGTGAGGGTTAGGTTTTTTGCGCGCAGGAGGGGGTTGGTGGGGAGGATGGGTTCGGCGGAAACGACATCACAGGCGGCGCCGGCGATGAGATCGGAGTTGAGGGCGTCGGCGAGGTCTTGCTCGACGATGAGCGCGCCGCGGGCGGTGTTCACGAGGAAGGCGGAGGGTTTCATTTTCGCAAGCGAGGCGGCGGAGATCATGCCGTGGGTATCCGGGGTGAGAGGGCAGTGAAGGGAGATGAAATCGGATTTCTCAAGAATCTCATCGATGGATGCCCATGCGAAGGGGAAAGCGGTCGCGGCGTTGCGGGAGCGCGAGTGCGCTATGATATTCATTTTGAATGCAGCGGCGAGTTCACCAACCCGCTGGCCGATGAGGCCGAAGCCGATGATGCCTAGGGTTTTCCCGGCGAGCTCGCGGAAATGCGGATTTTCCCAGAAACAGAAATCCGGGCAGCTTTCCCATGTGCCTTTCTTGGCAAGTGCGCTGTGGAAGGCGGGGCGCTTCGCAAAATCGAGGATCAGGGAGAAGACGAATTCCGCGACGGCGTCGGTGCCGTAAACCGGGACATTGGAAACGGGTATGCCACGCGCGGCGCAGGCGGCGGTGTCGATGATGTTGTAGCCGGTGGCGAGGACGGAAATGAATTTAAGGTTCGGGAGTTGGCTCAAGGTTTCTGCGGAGAGCGGCACCTTGTTGGTGAGGATAATGTCCGCATCCCTCGCCCGCTCAACGATCTGGGCGGTTGGTGTTCGGTCGTAAATGGTGAGTTCGCCGAGCGCCTCGATGGCCGCCCATGGGTTGTCACCGGGGTTGAGGGTGTAGCCGTCAAGGACTGTGATTTTCATGTGAATGAAACTCCGGCTTCGGGCTGGAATGATCAAGTGCGAAGCGTTGACCCGCGCAGGATCGGTGCGCAGACGAAGCGGGAGTGAGAGGATGCTTGCGGAGAGAGGCCGCGTCATATCCCTTTTTTTCTGGGAAAGACGAGGTGAGAACGACGAGGTGGTGTCGGCGCTAGATGATGTTTTTTACCTACTCACCTTCACCTCACGGATCAGGACG
>CAMBTF010000009.1 GCA_945870545.1 Akkermansia muciniphila | reverse complement strand
ATCGGAAACGGAAACCGGCTTCGGTCAGCTTCGCGGGGACGGCGCGTTGGCTGGCGAGCAGGAAGCCGCCGAAACCGCCCAGCGCGAGTTTGAGTGCCATGCCGGGAACGGGCAGGAACTCCCACCTGTGCACCGCCTTTGCGAGCTTGCGGGTCAGCACGGCGTTTGTTTCCGGCTCGGGAGCTGTGCCGTTCAACACACCCGATATCCGGCGCTCTTGGAGGCAGAAAACCATCGCCGCCCGCAGGTCATCGATGTGGATCCACGGCATCCATTGCTTTCCACTCCCCAATCTCCCACCGATGCCGAGTTTGAAAACGGTCATCAATTTCTCGAAAGCCTGCCCGCCTTTTCCGAGCACCACGCCGGTGCGCAGAAGGATCGTTCGCACGCCCAGCTCCTGTGCGGGCAGCGCCGCTTTTTCCCAGGCGTCGCATAGCTCGGCAAGGTAACCTTCGCCCATGCCCGCCTCCTCCGTGAGAACCGCGTTGCCACCATCGCCATAGAAACCCACCGCCGATCCGTTGAGCAGCACCTCCGGCCGCTCCGCCGCAGGCAGCGCTGCGATCCTCGCCACGATGTCTTCTGTCACGCCGACCCGGCTGGCATGAAATTCCTTCTTGCGCGCCACCGTCCAGCGCTGGTCGATGGGTGCGCCCGCGAGATTGATGACGGCGGCACAGCCCCGCAGATCCACGGCCTCCGGCTTCACCCACGAGGAAACACCTTCCACACTCACCTCCCCTTTCCTGCTCACACCGATCACCTCATAACCCTCCGCCGCCAACATCCCGGCTAGGCCGCCGCCGATGAAACCGCTCGCCCCGTAGATCACCACCTGTTTTCCCATGCCGCATGTAAGCACCGATCCGGGCGGTCGCAAGGTCGCTCTCAGGTATGATTCTATTTGGTGATTCATCGGGTAGGGCTGATCCGGCTCGGTCGGCCCATTTCCAAAATCTTACGCACCGCTCAATCTGGCGGGAGTGAAATCCCGAAACAAAAAGCCCGCCTCACTGCGGTTTCACTACCCTTCCGGAATTACGGCTCCTCCGTTTTTGATCAGGGCCGACCGAGCCGGATCAGCCCTACCGGCAGATGAATATCGCCGTGCGATCATCATTCACCGGAAAAAATCACACCCGGCCGCACTCAGCGTCCAACCGTAAATTACGCAGAGTGACGTTTCAGTATTTTCGGATAAACATAATGGGACAGCAGCCAGACCACTCCCAACGAACCCGCCAAGGTGATGGGCAGCGAAATCCACACCGCGCTCGCTGACGTCATGTTTTTAAACCCACTCAAATTCAGCAGGACGCTGTAGATAATCTGAAGGTGGATCACATACAGAACCAGCGAGTTTTTACCCACGAACTGAAGGAGATTCAGTTGGGAAAGTGGTCGGCAGCTCGCAAAGCCCGCTCCTAACAGCAGCACCCAGCAAAGGCGCTCCAGAAAGAATCCGGGCTGCGCATGCGGGGTGTTTCCGCTGATTTCAGGCAACAGCCACAAAGCCAGCCATGCCGCTGCCGCTCCCATCACAAAAATCCCGACACGCCCACGCCAGCGGGCGAAAACCGCCCCTAGGGCGACGAATCCGAACCATGGCAGCAGCGGAAACAAGGCGCCGTAGCTGCCGTTCGTCCATGTGAGCACCAGGCTGGAAAATGGGTTTCCCTGCGTCCATGAGGTAGCGAGCGGAGCCAGTGCCACGGAGCCGATCGCGAAAACGCAGGCCAGCAGATCGAATTGCCGGCTGTTCCGGCAGATCCTGCCCAGCACCAGCAGCATGGCCAGCGAAACCGCCAGACAGGACAAAACATCCACCGTGCATAGCCACCGCACCAGGACGCTGACGAAGCTTTCCGTGCCACCGACCCAAGCGACCAAAGGCAATCGCAGCGCATACCCAAGCGCAAAGACAAGCACCAGACGGATGACACGTGATTTGCCGATTCGTACCCATTCGCCCCGTTCCCACACCCGGCGCAGGGCATGTCCCTGAACGTATCCGGCGATGAACAGGAAAGACGGAGCCACCAACCCGTTCGCGTAATTCAGCCACGGGAACCAAGCCGATTGCTGCCAGTCCGCATCTTTGAAGGCATTGAAACAATGCGTTTCGATCATCCACAACACAGCCAACCCGCGCCACGCATCCAGCCAGGTGAGGCGGGAAGAACTGACAACAACGGAGTCTGGAGGAGAGGGGTTCAAACCGGGTATCGCGATGATAGTGGTAGGTTTATCGCTGCGGTAAAGACGCGAGATAGCACTGCGTCGGCTTGCCGCAGACCTTGGACTGCTACAGCCTGCTGTAGCTTTCGGTAATGCAGCCTGCTGCGAACCGGACGGCATTGGCATCTTCCGGCGCGATCACTGCCCAGCCCTCCGCCGCTGGCAGTCCAAGTATGCTCCGGTTCCCGTCCGGGACAACGGATCCGCGGCACGCACCTTCCAACACCTGCTTCGTGATCCACACACCGGATACAATCCCACCCGCTCACTCCGGATACCGGATGTCCGGCTTCTTGTCTTTCGTGGTTAACCCAATGCAATGGCGTCATCCCTACCGGTTCTGCTCACACCCGCACCCGCTCGACATTCGCACCGAGCATCAGGAGCTTTTCGTCGATGTGCTCGTAGCCGCGGTCGATGTGGTAGAGGCGGGAGATTTCCGTGGTTCCTTTCGCGCGGAGAGCGGCGAGGACGAGGGCGGCGGAGGCGCGGAGGTCGGAGGCCATGACGGGGGCGGCGGAGAGTTGCTCAACGCCGCGGATGATGGCGCTGCCGTTGTCCACCTTGATGTCCGCGCCCATCCGTTTCAGCTCGGCGCAGTGCATGAAGCGCTGCGGGAAAATGGTGTCCTTGACCACGCTGATGCCGGGCGTCGTGGCTAGCAGGGCGGTCATCTGCGCCTGCATATCCGTCGGGTAACCCGGGAATGGCGCGGTCACCAGATCGACGCCGATGAGGTTTTCCCCGCGCTCGATGAAACAGGAATCGCCCTTTTCGTTGAACGTGACCTTGTGGCCGGATTTCACGATGGCAACGGTGATCGCCTTGAGATGGTCGCGGTTCACTCGGTGGAGCGTCACCCCCTCCCCGGCGAGCGCGGCGGCGGCCATAAAAGTGCCCGCCTCGATGCGATCGGGGATGACGGTGTGCTCGACGCCTTTCAGCTCCTTCACGCCCTCAATTACGATGCGCCTAGTACCTGCGCCGGTGATCTTGGCGCCCATGGCGTTGAGAAAATTCGCGAGGTCGAGCACTTCCGGCTCGGCGGCGGCGGATTCGATAACGGTGATACCCTCGGCCAGGGTGGCGGCCATCATCACGTTGTCGGTGCCGAGGACAGTGGGGCCGCTTTCGCCGCGCAGATCCATTTCCGCGCCGCGCAGTCCATCGGGCGCGGTGAGGATGATGTTGCCGCCCTCGAACTCGATCTTCGCGCCGAGCGCGGCCATGCCTTTGAGGTGGAGATCGACCGGCCTATCGCCGATCACGCAGCCGCCCGGCAGCGAGACGACGGCCCGACCTTTCCGCGCGAGCAGCGGCCCCATCACGCAGATCGAGGCGCGCATGCGGCAAACGAGTTCGTAGGGAGCTTTGTCGGAAATATCGGCGCAGGTGATGCGGACGGTGCCGGAGGATCGCTCCACATCCGCGCCGAGGGCACTGAGTATCTGGATCATGTAGTTCGTGTCCGAGACATCCGGCACGCGGCGGATGATGCAGTCCTCGCCAGTGAGGATCGCGGCGGCGAGGATGGGCAGCGAGGCGTTCTTGGAGCCGGAGATATTGATGGCTCCCTTGATGACGGAGCCGCCGTGGACGACGAGTTTATCCATTAGATCGTGATTTTCTTACGGGTGTCTGGCGAAGGGAAAACGGGCGATGCCGGATAGATCCCGGCGGATTTCCGTTTCCGCGAAGCCGCAGGATTCCAAACCCGAGCGGACGTGGGAAGCCTGATCGTGGCCGATTTCGAGGGCCAGCAAGCCGCTGGATTTCAGGAAACCGAAAGACTCCGGCACGAAGCGCCGCAACAGATCCAGCCCGTCCGCTCCCGAAAACAGGGCGAGCGCGGGGTCGTGGCGGAGTTCGCGAGCCATCTCCGCCGCCTCGCCGTCCGGGACATAGGGCAGATTCGCGGCAATGAGATCGAAGCGGCCGCTGATGGAAGAGAAGAGATCGCTGCGGACGAGCGTGATGTTTTGTATGCCGAGTTTCTCCGCGTTCTCTTTCGTAAGGGAAAGCGCATCCTCCGATATATCCGCAAGGGTCACATGCGAGTCCGGACGCTCTGCCGCGAGGGTAAGGCCGAGTACGCCGGAGCCGCAGCCCATGTCGAGGATTTCCAACGGGCCTTCGGGCAGGAGCTTGAGGATCATTTCCGCAAGCTCCTCAGTCTCGGGGCGCGGGATCAGCGCGCGGGCGTCGCAGAGGAAGTCACGGCCATGGAACCCGACGCTTCCCAGCAGGTGCTGGAGCGGAATCCCCTCGCCGCGTTTTTTCAACGACTCGCGCAACGGAGCAAGGATTTCCTCCTCCAGCGGGCGGTCGAACTGCGTGTAGAGCTGCATCCGCGTGCAGCCGAGCCGGTGCGCGAGCAGGTGCTCCATGTTGCGCCGCGCTTCCCCGATACCGCGTTTACCGAGGTATTCCGCGCCGCCATTGATTGTTTCCAGAACGGACTTCATCGCCGCGCCGCTTATGAGGCACACGCGCCGGAAGAGCAAAGGCCGAAAACCACGCACGAGCCTGTTTTGGGTTGCCGTTCGCGCTGGGCTTGTTACCGGAGGGCATCACTTCACACCCTTCCATCGTCGGCCTCGGCGCGCTCTCCTCCCTAGGGCACGATGTCGAATCGCATTTCCAGGCGATCTCACGTGGGGAAACAGCGGTCCGCCCGCTCGGCGAGCTGTTGGGAAACGACAGCCGCCATGCCGCTCTGACGGGCGCTTGGATCGAGCCAAGGCGATTGCTAACCCATCGCAAATGGAGCCCCGCCTCGATGGCCGCGCTGCATGTCGCGCGGCAGGCGGTTTCCGCCGCCGGATGGGATGCGGAGCAACTCGCCGACGCAGCGCTCATCGTCGGCACCAGCCGTGGCAACGCGGCGGGCTGGCTCGGCTCGTGGCCGGGGCGGCGGCCCTTCAAGCTGATGACCGCCAGCAACACGATCCACAGTGAACCCGCCACTGCCATTTCCATCGAGCTCGGCATGTTCGGGCCGAACCACCTCGTCGCCAGCGGCTGCTCGGCAGGCCTAGACGCCCTAGGCCTCGCGAAAATCCTGCTCGATGCCGGCCAAGCGGAACGCGCCCTAGTGGTCGCCGTCGATCTTCCGCTCGTGCCACTACTGTTAGATAACTACGCGGACTCCGGCCTGCTCGCCACCGCCACGCGGCTCAACCCGTTTTCCCCCGCCACCGACGGCTTCATCCCCGCCGAAGGAGCCGCCGCCATCGCGCTTTCCAAATCGGAAAAAGGCAAATCAGTGATCACGCATTTTGCCAACAACTCGGATGGCGCGGATCCCGTCGGCGTCCCGAAAGGTGGTGGTCGGACAAGCCTGCTTCTCAATAAGGCGATCGCAACCTGCAGTGAACCTGCCGCGATCTGCCCCCACGCCACCGGTACAAAAGTGCAAGCCGCTGCCGAGCGGGCTTTCCTTTCCGGCAAAGCCACGCTCCATGTGCTCAAGCCGTTCATCGGGCACACCGTCGGGGCGAGCGGCTTGCTGGAAAGCGTGATTTTGCTTCGTTTCATGGAAGACGCCACGCTGCCCGCCAATCTTCCCGGAACGTTCGGAGCGTGTGGCATGGATGCACCGGAGACCACCACGCCATGCCTCGGCCCCGTTTACAAACTTGCGCATGGCTTGGGCGGCCATAACTCTCTCGCCGTTTTCCATCACTCCCATGACACGCATTGAAATCTCCCTGGATCGCCAGGAACTCGACCTCTTCCGTCGCGATGAACTCATACGCACCTACCGCATCTCCAGCGGCGAGAAGGGGATGGGCTTCGTGGACGGTAGTTTCCGCACGCCCACCGGACACTTCGCCATCGCGGGAAAAATCGGCAACGGCGAGCCGATTTATACCCGCTTCAACGCGCGGGTGCCGGTCGGGATTTGGAATCCGCAGGATGGTGGCGACGGCGACCTGATCTTATCCCGCATCCTGCGCCTCGACGGCTTGGATGATCAAAACGCGAATACCTTGGAGCGCTACATCTACATCCACGGCACGAACCGCGAAGATCTGCTCGGCACTCCATCGAGCCATGGCTGCATCCGCCTGGCGAATACGGATATGATCGAACTATTCGACGAAGTCGCGGATGGAACAAATGTGACCATCCATCCAGTCACCATACCCAAAGCAAAACTATTGTTCGTGGATTGCGATTCCACATTGTCCGCCATCGAAGGCATCGACGAACTGGCACGCCTGTCCGATCCTGCAATTTTTGCACAAGTCGTCGCTTTGACAAATGCTGCCATGAACGGTGACTTGGCCTTGAATGAGGTATTTGGAAAAAGGATGGAGATCATCAAACCTAATCAATCCATGGCGGACGAGGTCGCCCGGCTTTACATTGATCATATCGTTACCGGTGCGCGTGAGTTCATTGTAACGGCTAAATCGAAGGGCTGGATCCCGGTGATTCTTTCCGGAGGATTCGAGCCGCTCATCAGGCCGCTGGCAGATCATCTCGGAATCAATCATGTGGAGGCGGTTCCGGTTTTCTTCAATGAATACGGCACTTACGCGGGCTACGGCGCGGATTTCCCAACAACCCGCAACCATGGCAAGAACGAGATCATCAACGAGTGGAAACGGGCGACCTTGCCCGCCCGAGTCGTGATGATCGGCGACGGGATCTCCGATCTTGAGACCAAGCCTGATGTCGATGTGATGGTTGGATTCGGCGGGATCGTCTCTAGGGAAAAGGTCAAAGCCGGAGCCGATGTTTGGGTGGAGAGCTTCGCGGAATCAGCTGTTCTTTCCTTGTTATCGGAATATTAAAACGCCTACTTAAACTACTGATATTTTATCTTGCATGATCTATTTCGTTTTGTAGGTTCGCCACGCAATGAGCACATCAACTAAGAAAGATATCGTCCGCGGCAAACGCTACACCGCAGAGGAAAAAAGCAAAATCGTCTCCTTCGTGGAGAGCCACAACGCAACCAACGGCCGCGGAGGCCAGAGCGTGGCGGCCAAAAAGTTTGGCGTCTCGCAACTCACCATTTCCACCTGGCTGAAGGGCGCAGGCACGACCGGGCGCAGTTCGAAAGCCAGTAGCAAGGGAAGCATGCAAAGCAAACTCGCCGCGCTGCTCACCCTCGGTCAGGACATTTCGAAACTCGAAAAGGAACTCGGCGCCAAGCGTGCCAAGTTCGATTCGATCAAGTCCTCCCTTTGATCCGTTAATTAAATAACATACCCAACCAACCAACCGCCTCCCCTCAGGGAGGCGGTTTTTTTGCGCCCACGAAAAAACCCGAAAAATACCTTGAAATACCGAACTTTCGGTAAATAATGAAAACGTGAAGGTTGCGACAGATAAGCGACTAGAGCGGGCGAGAGACGAGTTTGTGGCGCAGTGGGGCGCCCTCGGCACCCAATGGGGCATCAACCGGACGATGGCGCAGATCCATGCGTTGTTAATGACCTCGCCGCAACCCATGTGTACGGATGAGGTCATGGAGTCGCTCGCCGCCAGCCGCGGCAACGCCCACACAAACCTGAAGGAGCTTGTGAACTGGGGACTCGTGCGGATGATCGTGGTGAAAGGCGACCGCCGTGATTTCTACGAGGCGGAAAAGGATGTATGGCAGATTTTCACGATCATAGCCCGCGAGAGGAAGCGACGTGAGATCGATCCCGCGCTCGCTCTGCTGAACAAGTGCGCAGCGGAGACGAAGGATTTGAAGGGGGCGGAGGCGAAGGCATTCCACAATCAGATGAAGCAGCTCGAGGATTTCGTCGGATTCGCCTCTAAAATGTCCGACCGTGTCTCCTCGATGAGGCACGGACTCGCGATCCAACTCGCCGCTAAAATTCTCGGGTAAGCTCTGCACCCCATTTCCAATGAACACAACGACAGTCATCATCGGCGCGAACGGTTTTCTCGGCCGTTACCTGTGCCGCCATTTCGCTAGGAACGGTCGGGAGGTCGTCGCCATCGCCCGCAACAAGAAAGGCTGGAGCGGCGACGGCATGTTCCTCCAATGGGATGGAAAATCGCACGGACCTTGGGCCTACGCGCTGGAGGGGGCGGAGCTTGTGATCAATCTCAGCGGCAGCACGGTGAATTGCCGTTACACCCCCGAGAACCGCGAAAAGATCATGGCCAGCCGGGTGAAATCCACCGAGGCGGTCGGGCGCGCGATCTCCGAATGCCGCGTGCCGCCGAAGCTCTGGCTCAACGCGAGCACGGCGACATGGTATCGCCACGCCGAGGACAAGCCTCAGGACGAGTGGCATGGCGAGGCAGGAAATGGCTTCTCACATAGCGTGGCGGAGGCATGGGAAAACGCGTTCTTCGGCGCGAAAGTCCCGGCGGAGACGCGCAAGTGCGCCCTGCGCATCGGCATGGTGCTCGCGAACGAGCCGGACACCGTATATGACGTTCTGACCGGACTGACGAACCGTGCACTCGGCGGCACGATGGGCGGAGGCAACCAGCGGGTGAGCTGGATCCACATGGACGATTTCCTGCGCGCCGTGGAATTCATCGCCCGCGATCCATTCATGGACGGCATCGTGAACGTCACCGCCCCCGATTTCCCGACGAACTGCGAGCTGATGCGCCATTTCCGCGAAACCGTCGGCATGCCGA
Organism: Akkermansia muciniphila; assembly: GCA_945870545.1. Classification (GTDB taxonomy): domain Bacteria; phylum Verrucomicrobiota; class Verrucomicrobiia; order Verrucomicrobiales; family Akkermansiaceae; genus Luteolibacter; species Luteolibacter muciniphilus_A. The sequence continues at coordinate 6,156 of CAMBTF010000009.1, read as the reverse complement.
TCGGCGTTCCCGCCGCGAAGTGGATGCTGGAGATTGGCGCGGCGTTCATGGACACGGAAACAGAGCTTGTGCTGAAAAGCCGCTGGGCGGATCCGCTGCGGCTGCGCGAGGCGGGCTTCCGCTGGCGTCATCCCAAGGCGGCCGATGCCATCGACGACCTCGAACGGAGACGCGGCCTCACCGGTTTTTTCCGCGAGACGGAACGCCGCAGCGCGGGCGCGAGGGCATGGCTGCCCGCCTCCACAAGGTGAATCTGGGAGGTGCAAGAATTACCATTCGGAGGGCGACCGAAGATCGCCCCCACAAAAAACGCCCGGCCACCTTGCGATGGACGGGCGTTTCGTGAGATTCGATTCGCTTATTTCGAGGAGGAAACGTAGCTCGCTTGGCTTGCGCCTTTCTTGAGCTTGGTTTGCTTGATCCAGCTCATCGTGGAGCGGAGTTTCGCGCCGACCTTCTCGATCTGGTGCTCTGCGCCTTCCTTGCGGAGGGCGTTGAAAACCTTGTAGCCACCTTCGTATTCGGCGATCCATTCCTTGGCGAACTTGCCGCTCTCGATTTCCTTGAGCTGCTTGACCATGCGCTTCTTGACGGAGGCGTCGATGATCTTTGGCCCCACGGAAACGTCGCCCCACTCGGCGGTTTCAGAGATCGAGAAACGCATGCCGGCGATGCCCGCCTCGTTCATGAGATCGACAATGAGCTTGAGCTCATGGAGGCACTCGAAGTAGGCCATCTCGGGCTGGAAACCGGCTTCGACCAGCACCTCGAAGCCCGCCTTGACGAGGGCGGTGGCGCCGCCGCAAAGCACGACCTGCTCACCGAAGAGGTCGGTGACGGTTTCCTCGCGGAAGTTCGTCTCGAACACACCGGCACGGGTGCAGCCGATGCCGCGGGCCCATGCGAGCGCAACGTCCTTGGCTTTTCCGGAAACGTCCTGGTGGATCGCGATCAGGCCGGGAACGCCTTTGCCATCGACGAACTGCGAGCGGACAGTGTGACCCGGGCCTTTCGGCGCGACGAGGATCACATCCACATCGGCGGGGACGGTGATTGTCTTGAAATGAACGGCGAAGCCGTGGGAGAAAAGGAGGGTCTTGCCCTTGGTGAGGTTTGGCGCGATGTCCTTGTTATAGACGGAGGGGATCACGGTGTCCGGCGTGGCGACGAAGATCACATCCGCGGCTTTCACGGCGTCTGCCGTGTCCATCACCTCGAAGCCGAGTTTCTTGGCGACCTCGCGGGATTTGGATTTCTTGTAAAGGCCGATGACGACCTTGAGGCCGCTGTCCTTGAGGTTCAGCGCGTGGGCGTGGCCTTGTGAGCCGAAGCCGATCACGGCGAGTGTCTTTTTCTTGAGCGTTGCGAGGTTCGCGTCCTTGTTGGTGTAGATCTTAGCGGCCATACCTTGTCGATTTCTTATTTCGTTTGAGCCGGTAAACCGCCTCCATGGCAGCGACCGGGCGGACAAGCTGCCTATCCACCTGCACGGGGTCAAGCCTCCTCTTGCCAAACCTTGACGGGATCGTGAGAGTCCTTTTCCCCATGAAATCCGACCTGCTTGAACTCATCCGCGTGGAGTTGCGATCACGTTTGGAGCGCCTCGCGAAGGCGGCGATGGACGCGCACGCGGCAGCTACGGATCCCGGCTCGAAGGCGGAGAGCAAATATGACACGCGCAGCCTGGAAGAATCCTATCTCGCCACCGGACAGGCCCGGCAGGTGCGGGAACTCGCGGACACCCTGCGGATTTTTGAAAACCTGCGGACCATCGATTTCTCAAATAGAGATGAGATTGGATCGGGCGCGCTGGTCGAAGTGGAAAGGGGCGCGGAAAGGCTGTTTTTCCTACTCGTCCCCGCTGCGGGTGGGCTCGAAGTTTTTCATGAGGGAAAGGAGATCACCCTGCTCAGCCCCGAGAGTCCTCTCTACCAGGCTCTGGTCGGGAAAAAGGCGGGAGATACGCTTGATGCGCCGCCTTTCCGAGTGCGCGGGGTTTCCTAGGTGAAGCGGTTTGATTGACGATTGATGATTGTTGATTTTGGATTGTTGATTTGACGGAACGACTCTTCATCCGATCACCATTCAACAATCAACAATCAACAATCGTCAATCAAATGGCTATAGGCCATTTTGCAGACTGCCCTAAAAACCCGCTTCCTCCAACGCAAGCGCGGCGGCTCCCACCGTTCCCGCCTCATGTCCGAAGGCGGCGGGAAGGATGGCCAGACCGTCGCGGAAGGGACCGGAAAGCTGGCGAAGTAGATGTTCGCGGAAAGGAGTGAAAAGCAAATCCCCCGCGCGGGCGACACCGCCGCCGATCACGAGTGCCTCGGGGTTGAGTAGCCAGCAGGCGTTCATCATGGCGGTGGCGAGCATACGCCCAATCTCTTCCCAGCGGGCGCGGGCGATGGCATCGCCGCTTCTCGCCGCCTCGGCAAGGGCGTGGGGCGAGCAGTCCTCGATATCCCGCGCGATGCCCGCCGCTGCGTAAGCGGCCTGCGCATCGCGGGCGATCTCACGGTTGCCTATATAATCTTCCAGCGCGCCAAGGTTTCCATAATGACCGGGGCGGCCTTGGTAATCGATGGATGTCTGGCCGATCTCGCCTGCCCCGAACTTCGCGCCGCGCACCATCTGCCCGTTGGCAATGATGCCGCCGCCGACTCCCGTTCCTAGCGCGGCGCAAACCAGATGCCTGAATCCTTTTCCGGCTCCGAGTTTCCACTCCGCGAAGGCCATGCAGTTTGCATCGTTATCAACGGAAACCGGGAGGCCGAGGGCTTGCGAGAGTTTTTCGCGCAGCGGGACGTTCGCCCAACCGCGGACGTTGGTTAGATCGAAGACGACCCCCCTTTCGAAATCCACGATACCCGGCACGCCGATCCCGACCGCGCGGATACCCTCGTGCCGCACGCGCAGGTCGCCAACGGTGCGGATAATCGCCGCACTAATCTCGTCGGCTCCGCTGAAATCCTGAGTCTCAATGGGCGGTGCGAGGTCGATGATTTCACCTCCACGCACGACACCCGTTTTCACGCTGGTGCCTCCGAAGTCGATGCCGATGGCCAAAGGATATTCACTCATTTCCACGCACTGCCTAGGCGGCGGCGGGGGGAAAAGCGACAAGAAAACCAATCATTTCCAAGTGATTACGATCGGAGTGAGGCGACGGCAAATGATAAGAAATACAACCGCAGATTCACGCAGATTCACGCAGATGGAAGAGGTGAATAGCAGGGAAGCAAATTTTCTCATTCACGTCCATCTGCGTCCATCTGCGGTTCAATTTTCCATCTGTTAGCGCCTGCGCTTACGAAAACCAACGCCGCGACAAGGCGCACGCCTTCCAACGTGAGGTCGGGGTCGATGGTGCTGATTTCGTCGATTCCTTTCGTTCCGAATTCCGCGCCACCGCCGGTAGCCACAACCTTCGGCTGGCCTCCACACGCGGAAATGATTTTCCGCAAAATTTCCCGAACCATGCCCCGGTGGCCGATGACCGCGCCGGAGAGGATCGCTTCGGCGGTAGTCGTGCCGATGGGCGAGGCTGGCTCGGAAAGATCCACCAATGGAAGCTGCGCAGTGCGATCGGCGAGGTATCCGGTCATCGCCGCCATGCCGGGAGCGATCGCGCCGCCGATGAAAATTCCCTCCGGTGAAAGCACGCTGAAGGTCACCGCCGTGCCGAAGTCGATGGCGATGCCAGGGCTGCCGTATTTGCTTTTCAACGCCACGACGTTCGCGAGGCGGTCAGCTCCCATTGTTTCCGGCTGCGGCACGCCGAAACTCAAGCCGAGCGGGCTGCGCGAGGTGATCTGATGAAAGGGTTGGCCGCTGAAAAATTCCGCAAGCCATGCTGCCTTTTCCGGCACCACGGAAGCGCAGGCGACCGCGTCGAAGCGGATTTCACCCAGCGCGGCGGCAAGCGTTTCGGCGCAGAGATCAGCGGTCGGGATCACCGACCGCCATGCCAGCAGGCCGCCCGCGTCGCCGAGGGCGAGCTTGGTGCGGGAGTTCGAGTTGTCGATCAGAAGCCAGGCCATGTTTTTCCCCAGTCCGCGGATCTCAGCACCGCTTTGCCGTCCTTGTCGAAGGTGGGCGCGCCTTCGTTTGTTTTCACCCGCAATGTGCCGCCGTTCATGCGAAGATCGATTTTCCCCACAAGCGACTCGTCTTCCAGCCAGAACTTGAACCAAATGTCGGTGAAGCCTTTTTCCGGCCCGCCGCCGAAAGTCGTATCGGCGGGTTCGTGCTCTTTGCCATCCGCCGTGACTAGGCGGACGGGCAGGAGCATGTCGTGATCCTTGTCGCCATTTTTCCGGAGATGGATTTCCAGCCACTTAAAAGAACGGTCGGACTCCAATCGCGCAGCTTCGATCCGGTAGCGGGCACGGGGATCGGGATCGCGGGCGTATTTCCCCGTCCACAGCTTCACCGCGAAAAACGTCACGGCGACCAGAAGCGCGGCGATCAACAGGCGCAGGAGCGGACGTTTCATCGAGGCCATTGCTATCCGATCCCGCTTCATGGGCAAACGAAAACGGGCGGACTGTTGCCAGCCCGCCCTTGGATTCATTCAAATACCGATATCAATCAGTAATTGTAGCCTTCTTCGCCGTGATCATTGATATCGAGACCGGCGGTCTCTTCATCAGCGGTTGGGCGCAGGCCCATGACCGCTTTCAAAACCAGTGCGATTACCGCTGTCGCAACTACGGAGATCACCAGCGTGATGCCGATGGCGATCAACTGTTGGCCAAGAAGACCACCGTCTGCCACCAGTTTGTCCAGACCGTTTGCGGCGGCGTAGGTATTGACAGAGGTGAGGTTGCCATTGACATCGCTGGTAGCGAGCACGCCTGTGAGCACTGCGCCCAAGGTGCCGCCGACGGCGTGGATGCCAAAGGTGTCAAGCGCGTCGTCGTAGCCGATGGCTTTCTTGACGAACATCACGAACACATAAGGGACGATGGCGGCTAGGACCCCGATGATCATCGCGCCGGTGGCGTCAACGAATCCGCAAGCAGGTGTGATTACCACCAAGCCTGCCACGATACCCGAGCAGATGCCGAGGATGGAAGCGTGACCCTTGAGGATCTTCTCAATGATCGCCCAGACGAATCCGGCGGTTCCGGCGGCGAGCGTGGTGGTCATGAACGCGTTGGCGGCGACACCGTCAGCGGCTAGCGCCGATCCGGCATTGAAACCATACCAGCCCACCCAGAGCATCCCGGTGCCGACCATGCAGAGTACCATGCTGTGTGGGGACATCTTTTCTTTGCCGAAGCCGAGGCGCTTGCCAAGGATGATGCAGAGCACGAGAGCGCTCCAGCCGGAGGTCATATGAACCACCGTTCCACCGGCGAAGTCGATGGACTGGATGGCGGCGTCGCCGTTCCAGACACCGTTCATCAGGCCGGTCACACCCCAGATCATGTGAGCCATCGGGATGTAAACCACGAACATCCAGATGAAGATGAACGCCATGATGGCGGAGAACTTCATACGCTCGGCAGTGGCACCGATAATGAGCGCGGGGGTGATGATCGCGAACATGAGCTGATACATCGCGAATACGTTCTGGGAGACCCAGTAGCAGTAGTCGGTGTTAGGTGCGCTGGTAACGCCCTTGAGGAAAAAGAACTCGGTTCCGCCGATGAATGGCGAGTTGAAGCTTTTTCCGAAAATCAAACTGTAGCCGACCGCCCACCAGATCACGGTGACCATTCCGGCGCATCCAAGGCACTGGGCCAAGACGCTGAGGACGTTTTTCTTCCGCACCAAACCGCCGTAGAACAACGCGAGGCCGGGAAGAGTCATAAAGAGAACCAATGCCGCGCAGGTCATCAGCCAGCTATTGTGGCCCGGTCCAGGGGTGGCGTCGATATTCGAGTCCCATTCTGCGCCTACGCCGACGTTACCAAAGTAACTCTCGAGGTCGGCGAGCCGTTGCTCGACGTTGGCCGCAGGGAGGGCCTCCTCTACCGGAGGAGCCTCAGGAGTTGCTGGTGCTGGTTCAGCCACTTCTTCGGTTGGCGCCGGAGCCGCCTCTTCCTGACCGTAGCTGGTCGTTGGCATGAGGGGCACTGCGAAGCAAGCCGCAGCCGCAAGGGCAAGGGCTCGCAATGTCATTGGATGTCGTCTGGTCATATT
>CAMBTF010000008.1 GCA_945870545.1 Akkermansia muciniphila | reverse complement strand
ACCCTGCGGGAGCGTTTCGACTGGGAGGGGAAAGGCATGGCCTCGGGCAGCATTCACCTCGCGCTCGTCCGCGTATCGGCGCTCAAGCCGCCGCTGGAACTCATCTATGACACCCGCATGGGCGGATGCCGGTCGTGGGTCGAGATCCCGGACGACGACCCGGATCGTCTTGAAAACGCCGAGAACGTGCTCGGGCAGGATCGGTTTTCCACCCTTTTTGAGCGGATTTCAGGGATCGTGGGGCTTGATGTAAGTCACTAATGATCCATCTGATGCGATATCTATTTCGGAGATATTAACCGTTTGGTAGTTTTTTGGGTTGCGGCACCTTTTTTACGCGCCTAAACAACTGAGTCTTTTGCAAATGAGACATCTCCGCGAGAAGGCCTCCTCGCGGAAACTCAACCCGCATCCAAAACACGATTTAACACATGAGATTATCCTACCTTTTCGCCTTGGCCGCCGCGCTTCCCTTCCTTGCAAGTTGCGGCTCAGACCTCAAAATTGTTTCAGGCGGTGTCCATTCGCCCGGATCGACCACCAAAGATTTCAAGGTCACGCCACCCTCCTCCGCGCTCATCGCCTCTGCCGCCGGCAAGCCGAAAGATAAGCACTCGATGCCGGTCTATCCCTTCAGTGAGCGTCACCGCGTGGTCCGCACCACCGCCTACACCTGCTCGGAGTGTGATCACATCCAATATGGCAGCAAGAACGCCGCCGGCACCGCGCTCCGCTACTCGGATCGCGTCCGCAGCGCCGCCGCCGATTGGTCATTCTATCCCGTCGGCACCGTTTTCCGCGTGAAAGGCATGAACCAGCTTTATGTTGTGGATGATTACGGCTCCGCCCTTACCGGCACCGGCACCATCGACATGTATCAGCCCAGCAAGGACCTGATGAACAAGTGGGGACGCCGCAACGTCGAGATCAGCGTGGTGCAGTGGGGTTCCTTCAAGCGCAGTGCGGAGATCCTCAGCCAGCGCACGAAGTTCAATCATTGCCGCCAGATGCTCACCAACATCACCCGCCAGCGTCCGGATCTGGGCTCGGTCGCCGCCCGCTAAGCGGAATTTTTCCGCCTCACTGCACGGGAGCCGTAAGCCTCGCCGCCCGGCACGCCGCCCGGAAGAGGAACGGTTTTTCGGTGAATTCCTCCACCTTCACCATGGTGGATCCCGAGAAATCCTTCTCCAGCATTGCGCATACCGACGCAATGAATTTCCTATCGGAAACGAAGGCGGTGATCTCGAAATTCAGGCGGAACGAGCGGTTGTCGAGGTTCGCCGTGCCGATCGCCGCCAGCCGACGATCGATGAGCATGACCTTCTGGTGCAGGAAGCCGCGATGATAGCGGAAAAGTTTCACGCCGTAGGGTATGGATTGCTCGTAGTAGGTGAAAGCGGACAGCCAGACGAGGAGGTGATCCGCCTTATCCGGTAAAAGGATGCGGACATCCACCCCGCGCAGCGCGGCGAGCTGGAGCGCCGTCAGCACCCCTTCGTCGGGGACGAAATACGGGCTGGTGATCCACAGTTTTTCCCGCGCCGTATTCGCGGCCTCCGCCACCAGAAGCTGCCATGAATCCACCGGATCCGCCGGGCCGGTGGGGATGATCGCGGCGGTCTGGTTTGCGGGCATAGCCTCCTGCTTCCATGAAAGCTCTGGCACCCGGTCGCACGCCCAGAACCAATCCTCTATGAAAACCAGCTGCACCGAATCGACCGCCGGCCCCTTGATCAACAGGTGCGTATCCCGCCAATCCCCGAATTTCTTATCCCTGCCCAGATACTCGTCGCCCACATTCAGCCCGCCGATGAAGGCCATTTCCCCGTCGATCACGACGATCTTGCGGTGGTTTCTGAAATTCAGCTGGAGCCGCGACCACCAATGCCGGTTCGCGCCGAACGATTCGCACTCCGCCCCCGCGTCCTGCAGTTCGCCGAGGAAAGTGGAGGAAAGCTTGTGCGAGCCGATCTCATCGAAAAGGAAAAACACCTTCACGCCCGCCCTCGCCTTGTCGATCAGTGCCCGCTGGAATTTTCCGCCCACCTTGTCGTTTTTCACGATGAAAAAGTTCACGCAGATGTAGTGCTTGGCGGCGGCGATCTCCTCAAACAGCCGCCTGAAGGTCTCTTGTCCGTCGATCAGCAGCTCCAGATCGTTGCCGCGGGTGAAAGGCAAGCCCCCCAATTCCTCGGCGGCGCGCTCGAATACATCCTCAGCGGGCAGATCCACCGCATAGCCGCGCAACCGTTCATACATGTCGGCCGCCAGCCTGCGCATTTCCACATCGTTGCCGCGCCGTGCCCGCACGTATCCTGAGAATTTGGTTCGCCCCAGCAGCCAATAGAGCGGGATCGCGAAAAACGGCACAGAGATCAACGAGATCACCCATGCGATCGCGCCCTGCGATGTCCTGACATGCATCAGAGCATGGAGGATATGCGCGAAACCGAGAAGATAGAACGCCACCAAAGCCCCAAGCCCGAGCCACGTCGAAGTCACGATGTCGTATCCAAACATGACGCTAGGTTAGGTGCTGCGGCATCTGGGACAAGTGGTAACGACGGACGTGTATTGTCCAGATGCTGAGCGCCCGATTCTATCCATCATCATATCGTGATTTGATGATTTGAAACTTGATCACAGGGCTCCAGGCGGTAAGTTCCCGGCATGGCACAGGAGGATTTCACGGCGGAAATGGAGAGGGAGCTGGGGCAGCGGATCATGGTGCTGGACGGCGCAATGGGCACGACGATCCGGACATACGGCTTGGATGAGGCGGCGGCGCGCGGGGAGAGGTTTGCAAAAAACGAGAAGGATCTCCTGAACAACGGCGACATCCTCTCGATCACCCAGCCCCAGGTGATCGCGGACATCCACAAGCGCTTTTACGAGGCCGGTTCCGATATCTGTGAGACAAACACTTTCTCGGCCACCGGGATCGCGCAGAGCGAGTTTTTCGTGGAGGATCCGCGTGAAAAAGGCGGGCGCAAGGATCCGGAGTTTTTCCAGAAGATCCTGGAAAACGATTTCCTCAACGAGCTGGCGTGGGAAATGAACGTAAAAGGCTCCCAGCTCGCCCGGAAAATGGCGGATGATGTGGGGACGGATACCGGCGTGAAACGCTACGTCGCCGGTGCAATCGGGCCGCTCACTGTTTCCCTTAGCAATTCGCCGGACGCGGAGGACGCCTCGTTCCGGGTGGTGACTTTCGATCAGGTTTTGGAGGCCTATCGGATGCAGGTGCGTGGATTGATCGAGGGCGGCTGCGACATCCTGATGATCGAGACGATCTTCGATTCGCTCAACGCCAAGGCCGCTGCGGTGGCGGTGCTGGATGTTTTCGATGAACGGAAAATCCATCTGCCGGTGATCATCTCGGCGGCGGTCGGGCTGGGCGGGGAAACGATGATTTCCGCACAAAAAGTCGAGGCGCTGTGGAATGCTTTCATGCACACCAAGCCGCTGGCGATCGGGTTGAACTGCTCGCTCGGCCCGGATCTGATGCGGCCGTTCCTGGAGGAACTTTCCGAGGTGGCGGGGACTTATGTTTCCGCCTACCCGAACGCCGGCCTACCGAATCCACTCGCTCCCACCGGCTTCGATCTGGAGCCGCCGCACATGAAGGAATTCATGAAGGACTTCGCGGAAAGCGGCCTGATCAACTTCGCGGGCGGCTGCTGCGGCAACACCCCGGAACACGTCCGCGCCATCGCGGAAGGGGTCAGGGGCGTGGCTCCGAGAAAGGTAAGGAAATAAATTTTCACCGCAGAGGCGCGGAGGTCGCAAAGGGTCGCAGAGAAAAGAAAAAGATTATGATAACTGATAAAGAACGATTGAATCGACTGAGTGAAAAAGCGATTGGTGCGGCGATCGAGGTGCATCGGGATTTTGGTCCGGGACTTTTGGAGTCCACCTATGAGGCGTCCTTGATGCATGAGCTGGAGTTGCAGGGCTTTGAGGTGAAGAGGCAGTTGTCGCTTCCTATCAGATACAAGGATCTGGAGATCGAGGATGCTTATCGTATTGATTTGCTCGTTGAGAATTCGCTCATCATCGAGGTGAAGACGGTTGAAAGCCTTTTGCCGATCCACTCGGCCCAACTCTTGACCTATCTGCGCATGTCCAAAAAACATCTCGGACTTCTCATCAATTTCCACACGGTGCGGTTGATCGATGGAATCAAACGCCAGGTTCACAATTTTCCCGAATAAAAAACTCTGCGACCCTCCGCGACCTCCGCGCCTCTGCGGTGAAAAATTTCATACCATGCAACATATCAAACCAGCTCTCAGGCTCTCCGGGACGGAGGCTTACAACCACGATGAAGCAAAGGGCTTCCTGATGATCGGGGAACGGACGAACGTGGCGGGCTCGCCGCAGTTCGCGAAACTCGTGCGCGCCGGTGATCTGGAGGCGGCGGTCGAGGTCGCCCGCCAGCAAGTCGCGAATGGCGCGAACGTGATCGATATCTGCTTCGACGACGGCCTCATCGACGGCAAGGCGATGATGGCGAAATACCTCGACCTGCTCCAGGGCGAGCCGGACGTCGCGAGGGTGCCGATCATGGTGGATTCCTCGAAATGGGAGATCCTTGAGGAGGGCTTGAAGCATCTCCAAGGGAAGGGGATCGTGAACTCGATCTCTCTGAAAGAAGGCGAGGAGATTTTCAAGACGAACGCGAAACACATCATGAAATACGGCGCGGCCGTGGTGGTGATGGCGTTCGATGAGAAGGGCCAGGCGGCAACCTACGATGAGAAGATCCGCATCTGCGAGCGGGCTTACCGTATCCTTGTTGATGAGGTCGGCTTCAATCCCAACGACATCATTTTCGATCCCAATATCCTGACGGTCGCTACCGGGATCGAGGAACACAACAACTACGCCCTCGACTTCATCAACGCCACGCGATGGATCAAGGAGCACTTGCCGGGTGCGAAAATCTCGGGAGGCGTTTCCAATATTTCTTTCTCTTTCCGCGGCAATAACAAGGTGCGCGAGGCGATGCATTCCGCATTCCTCTACCACGCAACCCAGGCAGGGATGGACATGGGCATCGTCAACGCGGGTATGCTGGAGGTTTACGACGAGATCCCGAAAGACCTGTTAGAGTGCGTGGAGGACGTGCTGCTGAACCGCCGCGAAGACTCGACGGAACGCCTGTTGGATCTGGCGGAAAGCTACAAAGGCATCGGCGGTAAGAAGATCGAGGAAGACCTTTCGTGGCGAGAAGACAGCGTGGAGAAACGACTGGAGCACGCGTTGCTGAAAGGCATCGACCGCTTCATCGATGACGACACCGAAGAGGCGCGCCAGAAATACGGCAGGCCGCTGAAAGTGATCGAAGGGCCGCTGATGGATGGCATGGGCGTGGTCGGCGATCTGTTCGGCGCGGGAAAAATGTTCCTGCCGCAGGTGGTGAAATCCGCCCGCGTGATGAAGAAGGCGGTGGCATGGCTTTTCCCTTACATGGAAGCCGAGAAAGCGGAAAACCTCGCCGGCGATATCGAGGCGATCCAGCAAAAGAACCCCGGCATGTCCTTCGACGAGGCTTTGAAAGTGGCGGAACGCGGCAACTCGGCGGGACGTTTCCTGATCGCGACCGTCAAAGGTGACGTCCACGACATCGGCAAGAATATCGTTGGCGTGGTGCTCTCCTGCAACGGCTTCGAGGTCACCGATATGGGCGTGATGGTTTCCTGTGATAAGATTTTGGATAAGGCCATCGAACTCGGTGCGGACGTGATCGGGCTTTCGGGCCTCATCACGCCATCGCTCGATGAAATGGTGCATGTCGCGAAGGAAATGGAGCGCCGCGGTTTCACGGTTCCACTTCTGATCGGCGGTGCTACAACTTCCGCCGCGCACACGGCGATCAAGATCGCGGAGCATTACTCAGGGCCGGTCGTGCATGTGAACGATGCCTCGCGCTCCGTGCCGGTGACGACCTCGCTGCTTTCCAAAGACGGTCGCGATGAATTTGTCCGGGAACTCCGGGAGAAACAGCGGATCGCACGGGAAAATTTCCTTGGCGGGCCGAAGAAGGAAACCATCTCTCTCGCGGAAGCCCGCGCGGCGGCTCCGAAATACGATTGGGATTCCTACAGCCCGCCGGTGCCTTCGTTCACGGGCACGCAGGTCATCGAACCCGAGATTTCCGAACTGTTAGAATACATCGACTGGACCCCCTTTTTCCACGCCTGGGAACTGCGCGGTGTGTGGGATCGTGAGAAGATGGTGCTGAAAACGAAAAACGAAGGCGGCGCAGCCGAAGCGAAAAAACTCCACGCCGAGGCGCTCGTTTATCTTGAGAAACTGGTCGCGGAAAACCGTCTCCGCGCGCGCGGGATCTATGGATTTTTCCCGGCGAACTCGGATGGCGATGACATCGCCGTTTTCAACGAAGACGGAACCGAACGCACGAAATTCCACACCCTACGCCAACAGCTCAAGAAGACCTCCGGAAAGCCGAACGTCGCGCTGGCGGATTGGGTGAAACCTGTGGCGGCGGATTGCATCCGCCCTGCCAAACACAACCCAAGCATCAAAAAAGAAAAATGGGGTAGCCTGCCTCACTGGTATCGCGAAGGAGCCACTTACGCCGTCACGTTCCGTCTGGAAGATACGTTTCCGAAGGGTGTCCTCGTCGCCTACGCGAAAGAAAAAGAAGACCTGAAGCGCAGAATCGAAAAAGCCGAGGAAGACGGCGAGGATGGGTTGGCCAAAGACCTCCGAAAAAACCTGGACAAGCTTTACCGGGATCGAATCGAAAGCGTTCTTGACCAGGGGTTGGGCGAAAGCTGGATGAAAGACGTGCGGATCGCCAGGATTGTGGCGGAAGCAATAAATCACTTTGCGGGAAGCCGTTACGACCTGGGTGCATGGTGCGTCATGCCGAACCATGTCCACATGATTTTGTCTCCGAGAGATGGCGAGTCGCTTTCCGAAATCCTGCATAGCATTAAGAGGTTCAGCGCGAGAGAGGCGAACAAGGTTTTGGGAAGGGAAGGCGCGTTTTGGCAAAAAGAATCGTATGACCACATTATCCGTGATGGGGAGGAATTCGGGAATCAGACAAAATATGTGCTGGGGAATCCTGAGTCGGCCGGTTTGGTGGATTGGAAGTTTGTGAGGGATGGTGGCTTGGCAGGGCGGATGCAATCCGCCGCCACGGATCACATCGGCGGCTTCGTCGTCGGTATCCACGGGGCGGACGAGTATGCGAAGGAGCTCGATGCCGAGAACGATCCCTACGGCTCGATCATGGTGAAGGCCATCGCCGACCGTTTGGCGGAGGCGTTTGCGGAAATGCTGCACCACAAGGCTCGCATTCAGTGGGGATACGAGGCGGAAGGCGAGTTGACCAAAGATGCGCTGATCCATGAAAACTACCAAGGCATCCGCCCCGCTCCCGGCTATCCGGCGCAACCGGATCACACGGAGAAGCCCATCCTTTTCGAACTACTGGGAGCCACCGATGCGACGGGAGTTTATCTCACGGAAAGCTGCGCAATGCATCCGGGGGCGGCGGTCTGCGGGCTGTATTTCTCACATCCGGAAAGCCACTACTTCGCGCTTTCCGAACTGCAGAAAGACCAGATCGAGGACTACGCGGCGCGGAAGGGAATGAGCGTGCAGGAAGTCGAGAAGTGGCTCGGGCCGTGGCTGGGATTTTAATGGAGAGCCATGCCTGTGGCCGGCTTCCCTGGCATTGCGTAGAAGCCGGCCACAGGCACGGCTCTCCAATTCTCAGAAACTCCTCAATCTCGCAAGCGTCCGCTCTTTCCCCAAGATCACAAAAACATCCCCGAGATCCGGGCCGTGGGCGCGGCCGGAAAGGGCGACTCGCACGGGGAACATGAGTTGCCCGGGTTTCGCCCCGTTCGCCTGGGCGACGCTGGCGATGGCTTCCTTGGCAATGTCCGCCGACCAATCGGTGAGCGTGGCCATGTGGTCGGCGAGCATGGGGAGAAAAGCGGAGTTCGGATTGCCTTTGGCTTTTGCGACGGCTTCCGCATCCTGCGCGGCGGTGTCGGTGATGAGGAAATCGATGGCGGCGGGCACTTCCGTTAGGAGCCGGACTTTCTCTTTCACCGCCGCGATCACGGCGGCGTAGTTTTCGGTGATTGGGAGCTTCTCCGCTTCGACGAACGGCTTCGCCAAATCCGCAAACTTCTCTGTGGAGATTTTCGCGATGTGCTGCTGGTTGACCCATTTGCATTTCTCGATATCGAAACGGGCGGGTGCGCGGTTGATCGCCTCCAGCGAGAAACGGTCGATGAGTTCTGTTAGAGTGAAAATTTCCTCATCGGATTTCGACGACCAGCCGAGCAGGGCGATGAAATTCACGACCGCTTCGGAGAGAAAACCCTGGCGCGGATAATCACCGACGGCAGCTCCGGCGTCTCGTTTCGACATCTTCGATCCGTCGGGATTGAGGATGAGCGGGATGTGGGCGTATTGCGGCGGTTGCGAGCCGAGGGCTTCGATGAGCTGGAGGTGTTTCGGCGTGTTCATCAGGTGGTCCTCGCCGCGGATCACGTGGGTTATCTTCATCTCAAGGTCATCGACGACGTTGACGAAATGGAACACGTAGGAGCCGTCGCTGCGTTTCACGACCATGTCGGGCGTGTTCGATTCATCGCGGTAGTCGATGGTAACCTCGCCGCAGACGAGGTCGTGCATGGTGATCGGTTTGCGGTCGAAGCGGAAACGGGTTGCATCGCCATCCTTGTAAAGTCGGTCGGCGGCGAGGAGTTTTTCGAAATAGGCGTCGTAGATGGGTTTCCTTTGGGACTGGTAATATGAAGAGGAGGAAGACGGCGACCGAAGATCGCCGCCACTGTCCGGGCCTTCATCCCAATCGAGGCCGAGCCAGGACATGCCGTCGAAAATGGCCTGGCGGGCTTCCTCGGTGTTGCGGGCGGCATCGGTATCCTCGATGCGGAGGATGAATTGCCCGCCGTGTTTCCGGGCGTAGAGCCAGTTGAACAAGGCGGTGCGGGCGCCGCCGACGTGGAGGTAGCCGGTGGGGGAGGGGGCGAAGCGGGTGCGGACGGACATAAATTCTAAACTTTAAATTTTAAACCCTAAGGAAGACTAGCCTTGCAGGCTGCGGAGGGCACCGCGGATGAGGGCTTCGGCGGAGGCGGCGGGGTCTTGGTCGAGGATCGCGCGGACGGCCTTGCGGGAATCGACCTGCTTGTAGCCGAGCGCGATGAGGGCGAGTTCGGCATCGGCGGCTTGCGAGGAAACCTGGCCGGAGGCGGCGTCCTGCCAGGTATCGGTGACGCCGACCTTGTCCTTGAGCTCTAGGATGATGCGCTCGGCGGTTTTTTTGCCGACCCCTTTGGATTTGGAAAGGAGCGTGACATCGCCCGCCACGACGGCGGACTTAAACATCGCCACCGGCATCCCGCTGAGGATCGCGATGGCGATGGCGGGGCCGATGCCGGATACGCGGTCGATGAGCAGCAGGAAAACGTCGCGCTCCTCCTCGGTGGCGAATCCGTACAGCGTCTGGGCATTTTCCCGGATGTGGAGATGGGTGCGGAGATCAACGGGCGCGCCCTCTGTCGGGTGGAGCTTGTCGTAGGTGGAAATGGGGATGATCGCCTCGTAGCCCACACCATGGCAGTCCACGATGAGCCGGTTCGGAAAGGCCTCGATGATGTTTCCTCTGAGTCTAGCGATCACAGGTGAGATTTCGGGGGAAATGCGCTCGGTGGCAAGAGGTAAGCTTGCTTTCAGTTATCAGATTTCGGAAGCCAGAGGGCAACAATGAGCGCGATCCCGGGTGAAAGATTTCTAACATTCGAAGTTTCCAGACAGAAAGTGAGCCATTAGAATCGCCGAGATGGTCGATGGGGAAGAGGAAATCATAGTGTGTTATTCGTGCGGTGCGCCGATGAATGTCGCGTTGCATCCGCCTTATTCCCGCGTGATTTGCCCATCCTGCCAGATCGAGAATCGGGTGAAAAAGCAGTTCGGCCCCTACGTCCTGAACCGGCGGTACGCGATCGGCGGCATGAGTTCCGTTTTCATCGCGACGGATAGCACCCTCGACCGTGAGGTGGCGCTGAAAATCCTGAGCGAGGAGTTTTCCAGAGACGAGAAGCGAATCTCTGCCTTCGAGAATGAGGCCCGGCTTACGGCCTCTTTCAGCCACCCGAACGTGGTGAGCGTTTTTACGACCGGCAAGGCCTTCGGGAGACTCTACATCGCGATGGAGTTTGTGCCCGGCGGCCATTTCGAGCATCACATCCGGGAGCGGGGGCGCATTCCGGAAATGGAAGCCCTGCCGCTCGCGATCCAGGTGGCGGAGGGGCTCAAGGGCGCGCAGGCGGCCGGCCTGATTCACCGTGACGTAAAGCCCGGCAACATCCTGCTTGATGCCGAAGGCAACGCGAAGCTCGTGGATTTCGGCCTCGCGCTGGTGACGCAAGCGGGGAAGGCCAAGGCCGAGGAAATCTGGGCGACTCCATACTACGTCCCACCCGAGGCGATAGAGGGTGGAGTCGAAGATTTCCGTGCCGATATCTACGCCTTCGGGGCCACCTTTTACCATGCGCTGGCCGGCAAGCCGCCCTGCAACGAGGAGTCCATGTCTTCCGATGTTCTGAGAGAGGCGAAGAGACGAATCGTGCCCTTGAAAAAAGCGGCTCCCGACCTAAGCGAGGAGACATGTGCGGTGATTGAACGTGCGATGGCCTTTGATCCGGTCAACCGTTTCACCAGCTACGACGAAATGATCGGCGCGCTCCACACATCGCTGAAAATCGCGAACGGCGAGTTGGTGAGGGATCTGGAGGGGATAACGAATTCCCAGCGACGCCTGGAGTTGCGAAAGAAAAAGCAGCAGAACACCTTCCTTGCTGCCGCTGCGGCCGTGCTGCTCGTCGCGGCTGTCGCAGGAGTTGTGCTGGTAAAATCTTCAGAGCCTCCTCCACCCAAGCCGAAATCGACCGTGATCGCGGTTGAAGCCACGCCAGATCAGGGCGAGCAAGCGGCACATCGTATCGCGGAGAAATACCGGGCGGCTCGCGCTGCCTTGGAGCGCGGGGAGCTCAGGGTTGCGGAGGCCCATTTCGCTGCGCTGCTTGCGGATGTAGCGGTGCAGGAGCCGACACGGACTTGGGCCGGGCTGGAGGCGGTGGTTGCCGCGATGATGGACGGCAGGATGAACGACGCCCGCAAGCATGCCTCCGCGGCAGGGGAGCATATCAAGGGTGCGCATACGGCGGGCGAATCGGCATTCCAGACGGCGGTGCGCCCGATCCTGGAGAAGCTATGGGATCCCGCCTTCGTTAAACAAAATGATGTGCTTCTTGGCTCGAAGGGTAGCGAGGTTCACATGGCCTCGCTCATCGCGGGTCTGAAAAACTGGGAACAGGGTGGTTTTGACCAGGCGCTTCCTTTTCTGCGGGCATTCTCCACCGAACCATCGCTCACGAAGGACAATGTGCTGGCGTGGTATCAAAAGGCAGCGAAGGGTTATCTCAGGGATTACGAAAGGATGAAATTAGACTCCCTTCACTCTGATCCGAAAACCCCGGAATCTTGCCGTGAGGCCATCGCGGATCTGAATGAGACTCTCACGCTCCTTGAGACCAAGGGACGCGCCCGTTTCAATATCCGCGCCCGCCAGCTCGATCTTACTAAGTTGGAGCGTGTCTTATCCATTCCGCAACTTCCTGTAAAAAACGTGGAATCTGTGATGCAGGACGGCGAAAAATTACTGAGGAACATCGAATTCTTTGCCAAGGGCTACCGCTTCTCTGAGATCATCAAGAAATTGGACGAGTTCAAGGATGACCCGCCTGGATGCAAACGCGCCTCCCTGATGGTGGTTTCGCAGGCATCACTGAATTTACTCACGGAAATCGAAGCGGATCTCCTCAAGGGGCCTGTCAATCTGCCTCTGACACTCAAAGACGGAACGGCGATCGTTTCGCTGGTGGTCAAGGATGACGCTCTCTATAGCAAAGATCAGACCGGCAAGGTGCGGGAGATCCGTTGGATGGATCTCGCGCCCGACCAGATCATCAAGCTCAATGCCGAACTGTTGAAAAGACTCACCGCCGAGCCGGACCGAACGCGCCGCATGGAATCGGCGATCGCTCTGGAATGGCTCGCTGGCGATAGACAACGCGCCATCGCCGCCGCCGAGAGCCTCTCGAAAATGAGCGAATCCTTCAAAGTCCGCTGGGATGTCTTGTCGCCGGGCTTACCGAAGTAGTGCGTGCTTGATGTTTCCCCTGCGAGCGGGGATTTTTCCGGCCATGCAGTATCGCACCAAGCCGGAGGAAACCGAAAAAATGCCGGACGGCATCCCGCACATCATCGGCAATGAGGCGGCCGAGCGCTTCTCGTTCTACGGCATGAAGGCGATCCTCGCCGTCTTCCTCAGCCAATACCTTTTCCTGATGGACGGCGCGTCCGGAAAACCGATGGACGAAGCGCGAGCCACCGGCCTGGTGCATCTTTTCAACGCCGCCTTCTACATCACTCCCATTATCGGAGCGATCCTCGCGGATGTGTTTTTCGGAAAATACAAGGTCATCATCGGGCTCTCGCTGGTCTATTGCGCGGGCCACGCCGCGCTGGCGATGATGGGGCACTTCGGCCACTCGGAAAAATGGATGATCGCCGGCCTCGTGATGATTGCGCTCGGTGCAGGCGGCATCAAACCCTGCGTTTCCGCCCACGTCGGCGACCAGTTCGGTGCCCTCAATTCCCGTCTGCTGCCGCGCATTTTCAACTGGTTCTACTTCTCCATCAATCTCGGCG
This sequence comes from Akkermansia muciniphila, assembly GCA_945870545.1. Classification (GTDB taxonomy): domain Bacteria; phylum Verrucomicrobiota; class Verrucomicrobiia; order Verrucomicrobiales; family Akkermansiaceae; genus Luteolibacter; species Luteolibacter muciniphilus_A. Next base: position 2,723 of record CAMBTF010000008.1, on the reverse strand, counting down.
CTTTCGCTTCCATGCTGCTCACGCCGTGGCTGCTGGAATGGTATGGCCCGCACTGGGCTTTCGGCGTGCCAGGTGTCTTGATGGCCATCGCCACTTTCGTTTTCTGGCTCGGCAGGAAACGCTTCGCCCACGTCCCGCCGGGCGGCATGGGTTTCCTGACCGAGGCGTTCGACCGCGAGGGCGTCTTCGCCATGCTGAAGCTATTGCCTGTTTATCTTTTCGTCGCGATGTTCTGGGCGCTCTTCGATCAGACCGGCTCGACCTGGATTTTCCAATCGCAGGACATGGATCGCAATTTCCTCGGCTTTCAGTGGCTGCCCTCGCAGATCCAATCGCTCAACTCGGTTTTCGTCCTCACGTTCATCCCGATCTTCAGCCTCATCATCTACCCTTGGGTGGAGAAATTCTTTCCGCTCAGCCCCCTGCGGAAAATGGGTGCGGGCTTCGTCCTGATGGCCGCGGCCTTCGTGCTGGTAAGCCTCATCCAAGTGGAGATCGACGCCGGAGGTAGGCCGAACATCGCATGGCAGATCGGCGCGTTCGCGCTTCTAACAGCGGCGGAGATCCTCGTTTCGATTGTCGCGCTCGAGTTCGCCTACACCCAGGCACCCAGGAAAATGAAGTCCTTCATCATGTGTTTTTACCTAGGTGCCGTGGCGGTGGGAAACATCTTCGTCTGGGGTGTGAACCAATACATCCAGATCCCCAGCGCCGCCGAGGAGCAGCTCGCCGAGCACATCGGCTCGCTGCCCGAGGATTGGCAGGGCGATCCCCGCACCATCGTCCTTCCCGGATACAACAAAAGCGATGTCGAAGGCGCATACATCTACCGCCTCGGTAAAGATGCGAAAGTCCCGCTGGAAGTCCCGGGTCAGAAAATTCTCGATCGCGCGGCGCAGACGATCATTTCCCACGCGGAAAAATCTGGCCGTTTCCCCGCTGAAAAAACCGGCACCGAACTCCTCTCCGGCATCAGGGATCATTGGGGCAGACCGCTCCGCTACCTCACCCTGAACTCCTCCACCGCCCGGGTCTGGAGCGCGGGCGGCGACGGCAAATGGAACACGAAATGGGATGTCGGCATCATCATCTCCAAGGCCGAGGCGGTGCCGAAAAAGAAAGCCTCATGGCTCGATAGGTTCCGCCCCGAGGAACCCTGGCTGGCGGCGAGGAAACGCGAACTCGGCCTTTCCGCAACACGAGACGGGGGAGGGGAGACGTATTCTCAAACCACCTTCGCCGGCGGCCAGGTGCGCCTCCAGGGCGCGGCGTATTTCTGGTTCTTCAGCTCCCTCATGGGCGTCACCGCCATCCTGTTCATTCCCTTCGCGATGTTCTATCGTCCGAAAAACTACCTTCAGGATTCCTGAGGCATGGAGCGGCGGATCGGAATCCGCCGATGCCCATGGAAAGCCGATATTCCGTGCGTCCGCTGACCCCATCTTCACCTCATGGGCTGGGGCGGATTTTTGGATCCGCCCCTCCATGCCTCATGATTTCACAAGACCCGTTTCCTCATCCCTCACCGCGAAGACCTCGCCCTCGCTTTTCCCCACGATCACCGCCGCGCAGGAATCGCTGAACACGTTCACCGCTGTCCGACTCATATCCAAGAGCCGATCAACGGAAAGCAAGGCTACCACGGCTGTTTCCGCGTTGGGAATCCCGGAGTTTTTCAGGATCAGCAGGATCGCCACCATGCTCGCCGAGGGGATGCCAGCCACTCCCACGGTCGTAAGCAAGGACGCGACCACGATGAAAAATTGCGATCCGATGCCAAGTTGGATACCCATCACCTGCGCCACGAAAATGACGGCCACGCACTCGTAGAGCGCCGTGCCGTCCATGTTCACCGTGGAGCCGAGCGGTAATGTGAAGCTCGTAATGCGCTTCGAGACACCCGCGTTTTCCTGCACCGAGCGCATTGTCACCGGCAGTGTCGCCGCGGATGATGCCGTCGAGAACGCGAGCAGCAGTGCCGGTCTCATCGCCTTGAAGTGCGCGAGTGGACTTGTTTTCCCGATGAACTTCAACGCGAGCGGTAGGAACACGAAGAGGTGAATAGCCAGAGCGAATAACACCGAGAAAAAGTATTTTCCGAGCTGCAAGAAAAGATCCGCGCCGGTCGTGTAAACCACCGGCAGGATCAGCGCATAGACCCCGAGCGGGGCCAACGCCATGATCCACCGCGTCACCGTTAGCATGGCTTCGTGGGCCGCTGTGAAAAAATGGCGGATCGAGTCCCCGGTGTCACCGGGAAGCTGTGTCACTGCAATCGCGAAGAGAATGCTGAACACGATCACCCCCAGTAACTTGCCGTTGTCGCTGGCGGCACCTATCACGTTCTCCGGCAACATGGCCGTGAAAATCCCTAGGAAATCCTTACCCTCCCGCGCACCTGCCTCCTTCACCTTGTCCTTATCTGAAGGCTTCGCCGCACTCCCCATATCCTCGAAGGCCGCGCGAATCGTAACGTTTGGGGAACCGTCAGCTAAGCCTGGCTTGACGATGTTCACAACTACCAGACCCACAGTAATTGCAACTAGGCTGGAGCTCACGAAAAACGCGATGGTTTTCATCCCCAGCCGCCCGAAGCCCTCCACGCCCTTCATCCCCGTGATTCCGGAAACCACCGCCGTCACGATCAGCGGCACGATGATCATCTTCAACCCGCGCATGAAAAGATCGCCCACGAAACGGCATGCTTCCAATGCCCCGTTCAC